>CAMGJH010000095.1 GCA_946056345.1 uncultured Lentisphaeraceae bacterium
CAGTGGCAATCGCGTTGGTTCGCTAAGAAGCAGGACTTCGGCCTGAACCTCGCCGAGGACAACCAGATCCGCGAAACCGTGCGCAAGGCGATTGAAGGCGCCGCCATTTCCAAGATTGGCATTGAGCGCTTCGCCAACCGCGTCCGCGTGAGCATCTTCTCCGCCCGCCCCGGCGTCATCGTCGGTCGCAAGGGCCAGGACCTCGACAAACTCAAAACCAAGCTCGTTAAGAGCACCGGCAAGGAAATCTACCTGGATGTCCAGGAAGTTCGTACGCCCGATGCCGATGCGCAGCTGGTGGCCGAGAGCATCGCTCAGCAGATTGAGCACCGCACCACCGTCAAGCGTGCCATCAAGCGCGCCGAGAAGACGGCGATGGAGCTCGGCGTGGACGGCATCAAGATCCGCTGCGCCGGCCGTATCAACGGGGCCGAGATCTCCCGCGTGGAGTGGAGCAAGAAGGGCAAGGTGCCCCTGCACACCCTGCGCGCCAACATTGACTATGGCTTTGTGGAAGCCAACACCACCGCCGGTAAGATCGGCGTGAAGGTGTGGATCTGCAAGCGCGACGATTTCCAGCCTGCCCGCCAGCAGCGTGGCGGTGATCGCGGAAGGAGGAATGCTTATGCCTCTCATGCCTAAACGCGTGAAGCATCGTAAGGTCTCGAAGGGCTCCCGTAAGGGCTTCGCGACCAATGGCGACAAGCTCGCTTACGGCGAGTTCGGTATCAAGGCGCTCGGCCGCGGCTGGGTGACCAACACCCAGATCGAAGCCTGCCGCGTGGCCATCAACCGCCACATGAAGCGCAAGGGCAAGCTTTGGGTGCGTATCTTCCCCGACAAGCCCGTGACCAAGAAGCCGATCGAAGTGCGTATGGGTTCGGGTAAGGGCAATCCCGAGTTCTGGGTGGCCGTTGTGCTCCCGGGCAAGGTGCTCTTCGAGGTGGGCGGCATCCCCGAATCGTTGGCCCGCGAGTGCCTGCGCCTGGCCGACACCAAGCTCGGTATCCGCACCCAGCTCGTCACCCGCTAATCCGGAGAAGACGCCATGAAGATTGCTGAAATCAAGAACCTCAGCGCCGAGGAGATCGCCGCCCAGATCCGCGACAAGGAGACTGAGCTCCGCTCCCTGCGCCTGAAGCACAATTCTACCGCCCAGGGCGTTGAAAACCCCGGCACCATCGCCAAGCTGCGCAAGGCTATCGCTCAGCTCAAGACGGTGGCCAACCAGAAGAAGGTGAACCAATGAGTGAAACTACTGTCGAGCGCGGTTCGCGCAAGGTGCGCAAGGGCACCGTCGTCAGCAAGTCCGGCGACAAGTCGATCGTCGTGCGCGTTGAGCGCCGGCTGCTCCACCCTGTCTACGGCAAGGTCGTCAAGGCCTCTGTGAAGTTCCATGCCCACGACGAGCAGAATGCCGCCAAGGTCGGTGACACCGTCGTGATTATGGAAACCCGCCCGTTGAGCAAGACCAAGCGCTGGCGCCTGGTCTCCATCGAGGAGAAGTAAGCCATGATTACGGAAGAAAGCAAGCTTGTCGTTGCCGACAACACCGGCGCCAAGATCGCCAAGTGCTTCCGCATCCTCGGCCAGCGCAAGCGCACGGCCGGGGTGGGGGACATCATCCGCGTCTCCATCCAGGAAGCCTCTCCGACCGGCGCGGTCAAGAAGGGCCAGGTCTGCTTCGCGCTCATCGTGCGCACCGCGCACCCCCTGGCGCGCCCCGACGGCTCCTTCGTCCGCTTCGACCAGAATGCCTGCGTCATCGTGGATGCTAAGCACAACCCGATGGGCACGCGCATTTTCGGGCCTGTGGCGCGCGAACTGCGCGACAAGGGCCAGATGAAGGTCATTTCCCTCGCACCCGAAGTGGTGTGAGGCGAAGTGGCCGCTTCGTGACCGCAGGTAATACGTAAGCGTAAGCCGGGACACCCCAAGGAAGAACGGGACGTTTGCGAACTGCGTTCGTTACAACAGCGAGTTACGGATAAACCAATGAGTAAAGCACGTATCAAGAAGAACGACACGGTGTTGGTGATTGCCGGCGCTGACAAGGGGAAGACCGGCAAGGTCCTCTCCGTCAGCCCCAAGCACGGCACCGCGATTGTCGAGGGTCTTCACCTCGTCAAGAAGACCATCCGCCGCACGGAGCAGACTCCGCAGGGCGGCATCGTGGACCGCGAGGCCCCGATCGATCTGTCCAATCTCAAGCCCGTCACCGACGACAAGGCGCAGGCTTAAGGAGCACGACCATGGCTAATTTGAAAGAGACTTATGTCAAGGACGTGGTTCCCGCGCTCAAGGAAAAGCTTGGCGTGACCAATCCGATGCTGGTGCCCCGCCTCACCAAGATTGTGGTGAATATGGGCTTTGGCATCGTTGAGAAGGACGTCCAGAAGCAGATTGTCCAGGACCTGGAGGCCATCACCGGCCAGAAGGCTGTCCTCTGCAAGGCGCACAAGAGCATCTCCAACTTCAAGCTCCGCGAGGGGATGGTGATTGGGGCCAAGGTGACGCTGCGCGGGGACCGGATGTACGAGTTCGCCGAGCGCTTCTTCAATGTCACCCTGGCGCGCATCCGCGACTTCCGCGGCGTGCCGAACCGTGGCTTCGACAAGGCCGGCAACTACACGATGGGCCTGAAGGAATATGTCACCTTCCCCGAAATCACGGCCGTCACCTCTGCCTCGGGCCTCGATATCACCTTCGTCACCACCGCCCAGGATAAGACCGGCTGCAAGGCGCTGCTCGAAGCGCTCGGGATGCCGTTCATGGGCCGCTAAGGAGTAGACAACCATGGCTAAGACCAGTTTGATCGTCAAGGCGTCGCGCAAGCCGAAGTTCGGCGTTCGCGCGTACACCCGTTGCTCCCGCTGCGGCCGCCCCCACAGCGTGATTCGCAAGTTCCGCCTCTGCCGTCTCTGCTTCCGCGAGATGGCGCTCAACGGCGAGATTCCCGGCGTCACCAAGGCCAGCTGGTAAGAGAGAGGACATAACACTATGATGACCGATCCCATTTCCGATATGCTGGTGCGCATCCGCAATGCGCAGAAGGCCCGCCACCCCGAAGTCGTGATGCCCGGCTCGCGCATCAAGGGCGAGATCGCCCGCGTGCTCAAGGAAGAGGGCTACATCGTCGACTTCACGATGGTTGGCGAGACCAAGCGCACCCTCACCATCGAGCTGAAGTACAGCGACAAGGCCGAGCCCGCCATCCGCGGCCTCGAGCGCATCTCGCGCCCCGGTCTGCGCCGTTTCTGCGGCTACACCGACATCCCGAAGGTCCTCGGCGGCCTGGGCATTGCCGTGCTCAGCACCTCCGGCGGCATTATGAGCGGCAAGACCGCCCGCGAGCGCAAGCTCGGCGGCGAACTGCTCTGCACCATCTGGTAAAGGAGTTCCCTCATGTCTCGTATTGGCAAACAGCCTGTCGCCATTCCCGCCGGCGTGACCGTCACGGTCGCCAACGGTAATGAAGTGACCGTCAAGGGCCCCAAGGGCGAACTCTCGCGCACCTTCCAGAAGGGCATCACCGTGAAGGTTGAAGGCTCCGAAGTCATCGTCACCCGTGCCGATGACACCCGCGCCCAGAAGAGCTTCCACGGCCTCACCCGCACCCTCGTGCGCAACATGATCGAGGGCGTCACCAAGGGCTACACTCGCGAGCTCACCATTGAGGGCACCGGTTTTAAGGCCGCCGTCCAGGGCAACAAGGCCATCTTGACCCTCGGCTTCGCCTCGCCCAAGGAGTACATCATTCCCGCCGGCTGCACCGTCACCGTCACCGCTGACGTGAACGTGAAGGTCGAGGGGATTGACAAGGAAGTCGTTGGCGAAGCCGCCGCGCGCATCCGCTCCTACTATCCGGCCGAGCCTTATAAGGGCAAGGGCATCCGTTACAAGGACGAGAAGATCCGCCGCAAGGAAGGCAAGACCGTCGCCTAATCGCGGCCAGGAGAATCGACACCATGAGTTTGAAGAACCGCAAAGAACAGCGCGCCGCGCGCCATCTGCGCATCCGCCGCCGCATCAGCGCCGGCACCGCCGAGCGCCCGCGCATGGCCATCTTCGTCTCGAACCGCTATATGTATGTGCAGTTCATCGACGATCAGGCCCAGAACACGCTCTGCTCGGCCTCGACCCTCAAGGAAGGGCTGAAGTGCAACATCGAGAGCGCCAAGGTCCTCGGGGCCAAGGCCGCCGAAGCCGCTCAGGCCAAGGGCATCAAGACCGTCGTGGTCGACCGCGCCGGCTACAAGTTCCATGGCCGCGTGAAGACCATCGTCGAGTCCGCCGTTGCTGCCGGGCTCTCCATCACGTCCAAGACGGAGGAATAACATGGCTGACTTTAACAACCGTGGCCGCGACGGCGAAGACGCGCTCGACGAGAAGACCGTCTACATCAACCGCTGCGCCAAGACCGTGAAGGGCGGCCGCCGCTTCAGCTTCTCTGCCATCGTGGTGGTGGGCGACAAGAACGGCAAGGTCGGCCTGGGCATCGGCAAGGCCAATGAAACCGGCGATGCCATCCGCAAGGGCGGCGACGCGGCCCGCAAGAATATGCGCTCCGTGTGCATGAAGGGCTCCTCCATCCCCCACGAGGTCTATGGCGTGTGCGATGGCGGCAAGGTCCTCCTCAAGCCCGCGCCTGACGGCACTGGCATCATCTGCGGCGGCGGTATGCGCCCCGTGCTCGAAGCCGCCGGCATCAAGGATGTGGTGGGCAAGAGCCTGGGCTCGAACAACCGCCTCAACGTGGTGAAGGCCACCATCAACGCCCTGCACCAACTGCGCTCGGCCGAGACGATTGCGGCCCTGCGTTCCTAATTCGGGCTGGCTGCCGGGGCGGCCCCGCTTCCCCGGCAGCCTCTCCCCCAGAAAGGATTTGACAATGGATCTTTCCACTCTCACCAACACTCCGGGCGCCCGCAAGAGCCGCAAACGCGTCGGCCGCGGCATGGGCTCGGGCACCGGCAAGACCTCGACCCGCGGCCACAAGGGTCAGGGCTCGCGCAAGGGCCACAAGCAGAAACTCGGCTTTGAAGGCGGCCAGATGCCCCTCATGCGCCGTCTGCCTAAGCGTGGCTTCAAGAACCCCAACCGCGTGCCTTTCTACGGCATCAACGTCGGCGAGCTCGAGCAGTTCGATGACGGCGCCGTGGTCGACATCGATGTGTTGCTCGCGGCGGGCTTCGGCTACCGCGCGGCCAAGACCGCCGGGATCAAAATTCTCGGCGATGGCGAGCTCACCAAGAAGCTCACCGTGAAGGCTTCCGCCTTCTCCGCCTCCGCCAAGGCCAAGATCGAGGCCAAGGGCGGCACCTGCGAGCAGATCTAACTGCCAGCCTCTCCCGACCCCCGGCGTTGTTGCGCCGGGCGGTCGGCCCCTTTTTTGTCAGGTTTGCCTGACCGCTTTTGACTGAGCGCCCTGCACCCG
>CAMGJH010000096.1 GCA_946056345.1 uncultured Lentisphaeraceae bacterium
GGGGAGTTATCGACAGGGTTATCGACAGCCCCTGTCGATAACTTGAAGAGGGGCTTTATGCCCGAGAAGGGTTTTCGCTTGGCGGGCCAAGAGGGGGGTGCCACGAAGCGTTTTGTGTTGCCCGTTTTGACGGCCGCCGTCCCCGGCGGCCCGCGCGCGCGAGCGCGGCGCACGCACTTTTGGTATAGTGCGCGCTTTCAGGAGGATGGCTATGGCCGGATTTGACATTGATCGCGTGGCGCATTTGGCGCGTTTGGACCTGACGGCGGAGGAGCGGGAGCTTTTTGGCAGTCAGTTGGAGACGATTGTGGCGTATGTCGAGCGGATTTCGCAGTTGGATGTGGAGGGGCTGCCGGCCACGCTCCACGGCCATAGCGTCAATAATATCTTCCGGGCGGATGTGCCGGTGGAGGGGTTGCCGACGGAGGTGGCCACGGCAAATGCGCCTGAGCGGATTGAGGACGAAATCCGGATGCCGCGCGTGGTGGAATAAGGAGGCGGAAGATGAAAGACTTTTGCAAGATGACGCTCACGGAGGCCGTGGCAGGGTTGCGCGCCGGCACCTTTACTTCGGTGGAGCTGGTGCGTGCGTTGATTGAGGCGATGGAGGCGAGTCAGAGCACCATTCACGCCTACGTGACGATTGATGGCGAGGGGGCGCTGAAGGCGGCTGAGGAGGCGGATCGCCGCCGCGCGGCGGGCGAGGATTTGCCGCTCTTAGGCGTGCCGATTGCCATCAAGGACAATATGAATGTCGTTGGCCAGCCGTGCACGGCCTCCTCGCATATTCTCGAGGGTTATACCGCGCCGTATGACGCGACGGTGATTGCCAAGCTGCGCGCGGCCGGGGCCATCTTCCTCGGGCGGACGAATATGGACGAGTTTGCCCTGGGCTCGACCACGCAGACCTCTTACTTCGGGCCGACGGAGAACCCGGTGGCGCGCGGGTGCATCCCGGGTGGCTCTTCGGGCGGCAGCGCGGCGGCGGTGGGGGGCGACCTGGCGCTCGCGGCGCTGGGCTCCGATACCGGCGGCTCGATCCGCCAGCCCGCTTCGCACTGCGGCATCGTGGGGGTCAAGCCCACCTACGGGCGCGTCTCGCGCTACGGCATTGTGGCGTGCGCTTCGTCGCTGGACCAGGTGGGGCCCATGACCAAGACGGTGGAGGATGCCGCGCTGCTGATGAATGTCATCTCCGGGCGCGACCCGATGGACGCGACCAGCCTCGATGAGCCGGTGCCCGATTACACCCAGGCGTGGGTCGGGGCTGATGCCCAGAAGCCGCTCGCTGGGATGGTGCTGGGGATTCCGGCCGAATACTATGGCGAGGGGCTCGACCCCGAGGTGCGTGCGCGCATTGAGGAGGCCAAGGCGCGGGCAGTGGCCCTGGGTGCCACGCTCAAGGAGCTCTCCCTGCCGCACACGGCCTACGGCATTCCCACCTATTACATCTGTATGACTGCGGAGATTTCGGCCAACCTCGCGCGCTTTGATGGCGTGCGCTACGGGCTGCGCGTGCCGTGCGATGATGTGATTGAGCAATACAAGCGCACGCGCGCCGAGGGCTTCGGGGCCGAGGTCAAGCGGCGCGTTCTGCTGGGCACCTTCGTCCTCTCCAGCGGTTACTATGATGCCTACTACAACCGCGCGCAGAAGGTCCGCACCCTCATCCGGCGCGACTTCGAGGCGGCCTTTGCGCAGTGCGACCTGTTGCTGGCGCCGGTCACGCCCGAGCCGGCTTGGCCCCTGGGCGTTTATCAAAACGACCCCATCCGCAACTACCTCTCCGATGTGCTGACCGTGGGCGTGAACCTGGCCGGCTGCTGCGCCATCGCCCTCCCCGCCGGCACCACCGCCGAGGGCAAGCCCGTCGGTGTCCAGCTCATTGGGCCGAACTTCGGGGAGATGATGCTCTTCAAGGCCGCCAAGGCCCTCGAACTGCCGCGCGCCTAACCGGGAAGAGAGAAGGAAGAAGACGATGGAATACGAAGTTGTTATCGGCCTGGAGACGCACGTCCAGCTCAAGACGGTCACCAAGATGTTCTGCGGGTGCTCCAATGCCTTCGGCGCCACGCCCAACTCGCACGTCTGCCCGGTCTGCCTGGGCTATCCCGGCGCGCTGCCGAGTATGAACCAGGAGGCCATCCGCTACACGGTGATGGCCGGGTTGATGCTCGGCTGCGAGATTGCCAACTATGCCAAGTTCGACCGTAAGAACTACTTTTACCCCGACTCGGCCAAGGATTACCAGATCACCCAGCTCGATTACCCCCTCTGCCTCGGCGGTGGCGTGGAGATCGCGGCCCTCGGCGGCGGACGCAAGACCGTGCGCATCCACCACATCCACCTGGAAGAGGATGTCGGCAAACTCACCCACCGCGCCGGCTGCTCGGGCGTGGACTTCAACCGCGCCGGCGTGCCGTTGATGGAGATTGTCTCCCAGCCCGATATGCGCTCGGCCGACGAAGCCCTCGCCTACCTCACCGCCCTGCGCGAGATGATGATCTACGCCGGCGTAAGCGAGTGCAACCTGGAAGAGGGCAACATGCGCTCGGACGTCAACGTCTCCATCCGCCCCGTGGGGCAGGAGGCCTATGGCACCAAGGTTGAAATCAAGAATATGAACACCTTTAGCGGCATTCACGCCGCGCTGCTCTTTGAGATCGACCGCCAGAAGCGCGCCCTCGAGGCCGGTCAGGTTATCCGCCAGGAGACCCGCCGCTGGGATCCAGAGCTGGGCGAAACCTTCGTGATGCGCACCAAGGAGAATGCCGACGACTACCGCTACTTCCCCGAGCCCGACCTGATGCCCATCGCCCTCACCCCCGAGCAGATTGCCACCTGGGCCAAGGACCTCCCCGAAGCGCCCGCCAAGCGCCGCGAGCGGATGGTCGCCGAATACGGCATCCCGGAGTATGATGCTGGGGTCCTCTCCGCCGATCGCGCGCTGGCCGACTTCTTCGAGGCCGTCGCCCGCCGCTGCGGCAATGGCAAGCTGGCCTCCAACTGGGTGATGGCCGAGGTCCTCGCCCTCACCGCCAAGTCCGGCACCGCCCTCGCCGACTCCGCCCTCACCCCCGAAGCGCTCGGCGATCTCCTCAAGCTCCTCGAGGCCAAGACCATCAATGGCCCCACTGCCAAGGCCCTCCTCCCCGAGCTCTTCGAGAAAGGCGGCGACCCCGCCGAGATCGTCAAGGCCCGCGGCCTGGGGCAGGTCTCCGACACCGGCGCCATCGAGGCCTTCGTTGACACCGTCCTCGCCGCCAATCCCAAGGTCGTTGCAGACTTCAAGGCCGGCAAGCAAGCCGCCATCGGCTTCCTCGTCGGTCAGGTGATGAAGCAATCCAAGGGCAAGGCCTCGCCGCAAGTTGTCCAGCAGCTCCTGCGTGCCAAGCTCGCTGCGCTCGCGTGAACGGTGAACAGTGAACGGTGAACGGTAACTCCAGAGGTGAGCCTCTGGGCGATGGAGGATTAAGGCCGTGAATATGTCCTATCAGAACCTAGAGGTCTGGAAGCTCGGCACGGACCTTGTCGAAGGTGTCTATGGCATTATCAAGTTATTGCCCCGGCAGGAGTTGTTTTGCCTGGCAGCCCAGCTTCAACGAGCCGTTGTCTCCGTGCCATCAAACATCGCCGAGGGATATGGGCGCAACAACACCAACGAGTTCCGCCACTTCCTGCGGATTGCGATGGGCTCGCGAGCCGAAGTGCAAACGCAACTACTCATCTGCGTGCGGCTGAGGTATGTGACACAGGAGCAAATAGAGCCGTTGCTCCAACTGAATGAAATGCTTGGTCGCAAGCTCTACAACTTCATCCAATCGCTGCAATAATGACTTTGGCAACGGATTTGAGTCGAGCGAAGCGAGGTCGGGCTCCCACATCGAGCGCCAGCCAACCGTTCACCGTTCACTGTTCACCGTTCACGCGAGCGGAGCGAGCACCATGATTGAGTTCAGAGACGTTGCGGTTAGATACGGCTCAGAGCCGTTGTTCGAGCACGCTTCCTTCAAGATTAATGCGGGCGAGCGCGTGGGGATTGTGGGACCCAATGGGTCCGGCAAGTCCACCTTATTTAAGCTCATGCTCGGCGAGATGAGCCCGGATACGGGCGATGTGCTGCACGAGGGCGCGCCGCGGATTGGCTTTGTACGCCAACACTTGCAGCCGGCCTTTCCGGAGCAGACGCTCCTGCAATATTGTCTGGATGGCATTCCTGGCTTTGGGGAGACCGAGCGGATGATTGCGCGGCTGGAGGAGGCCCTGACCACCGAGCGTGACAGTGCCACCAAGGAGCGGATGCTCCGCGAATTGGGCGAGGCGCACACGCGCTTCGAGCAGATGGGCGGCTACACCCTCGAGGCGCGCGTTAAGGAGTCGCTCGGCGGCTTAGGCTACGAAACGGCGGACTTCGACAAGCCCTTTGCCACCTTCTCGGGCGGTTGGCGGATGCGCGCGGAGCTCTCGCGCGTGCTTGCCTCCAAGCCCGAGCTCCTGCTCCTGGACGAACCCTCCAACTACCTCGACCTGCCGGCCATCGAGTGGCTCCAGCGCTTCCTGCGCGCCTTCGAGGGCACCCTGGTGCTCATCTCGCACGACCGCTACCTCCTGCGCGCCATCACCCGCCTGACCCTCGAGGTCGATGGCGGCACCGTCACCCGCTACAACGGCCCGCTCGATTACTACCTGCGCGAGCGCGAGGTCCGCTACCGTCAGCTCCTCCAAGCCAAGGCCAACCAGGACCGCAAACGCGAGCAGCTCGAGCGCTTCATCGAGCGCTTCCGCGCCCAGGCCACCAAGGCCGCCCAGGCCCAGAGCCGCGAGAAGCAGTTGGAGAAGCTCGAGGAGATCCGTCTGCCCGCGCGCAGTCGCTCGGCCGGCTACCTGCGTCTGCCCGCCGCCCCGCACGCCGGTGCCGAAATTGTCCGCCTGGACAACGCCGCCTACGCCTATCCCGGCAGCGAGCGCGCCATCTTCTCGCACCTCGACCTACGCATTATGAATGGCGAGAAGATCGCCATCGTCGGCTACAACGGGATGGGCAAGACAACCCTCCTGCGCCTCCTGGCCGGCGTGCGCGCGCCCACCGAGGGCTCCGTCACCTTCGGCTACCACGTCGAACCCGGCTACCAAAGCCAGGACCTCGCCGAGACGATGAACCCCGAGGAGAGCGTCTTCAACACCGCCAAGGCCGCCGCCGGCACCCTCCCCGAACGCGACCTGCGCAACCGCCTCGGCGGCTTCGGCTTCGACGTCGAGGACTGCGCCAAGCCGGTCAAGGTCCTCTCCGGCGGCGAGAAAATCCGCCTGGCCTTCGTCCGCCTCTTCCTCAATCCCCCCAACTTCCTCCTCCTCGACGAGCCGACCACCCACCTCGACCTCGAGGGCCGCGAACAGCTCCAGCAGGCCGCGCGCGACTACAACGCCACC
>CAMGJH010000097.1 GCA_946056345.1 uncultured Lentisphaeraceae bacterium
CGCGCCAAGCCCGTGTCGACGACCACGCGGATGCCCTCGATGGTCAGCGAGCTCTCGGCGATGGAGGTGGCTAGGACGATCTTGCGCTCGCCGGGGCGCGGCGGGGCAACGGCGTCATCCTGGGCGCGGCGGTCGAGGGCGGCGTAGAGGGGGGTGACGCGCACGCCGGGGGGGAGGTCGGAAGCTTCGAGGGCCTCCTGGGTGCGGCGGATTTCGCCCTCGCCCGGGAGGAAACAGAGGATCGAGCCGCGCTCTTCGGCGAGGGCCTTGCGGATGGCTGCCACCGGGGAGAGGGGGCCAAGGTGGCGAAGGTCGACTGGGTAGGCGACGGCGGGGATGGAGAGGAAGCGCGCGCCGGGGAGGAGGTTGGATTGGAGCGTGGCCGACATCACCAGCAGCCGCAGGTCGGGGCGCAGGCCGTCGCGGACCTCGCGAGCCAAGGCGAAAGCCACATCGAGGGCCAAGGCGCGCTCGTGAAACTCGTCGAAGAGGATGGCCCCCACCCCGGTGAGCTCGGGATCTTCGACGATGCGGCGGGCGAGGAGGCCCTCAGTGAGGAACTCAATGCGCGTCTTGGGGCCAATACAGCGCTCCAGGCGGACCTGCCAGCCGACGGTCTGCCCCGGAGCCTCGCCCAATTGGCTGGCGATGAACTGCGCAGCGCGGCGAGCGGCCAGCCGGCGCGGCTCGAGGACAAGGATCTTCTGCCCGGCCAGCCAGGGCTCGCCCAGGAGCGCCGGCGGGATACCGGTGGTCTTGCCAGTACCCGGCGGCGCCGTCAGGCAGGTGAGTTCGTTCGCCTCCAGCGCGGCCTTAAGGTCGCTTAAAGGCAAGTGAACAGTCGACAGTCGACAGTCGACAGGGCTGGCGCTAGAGGCGAGAAACCCGGCAGAACCACGCAAGTCTATCCGTCGCGGCTCGCCGCGTCCTGACGACTGTCGACTGCCCACTGTCGACTCTGCCACGTTATCTTCCAGGCTCTTCCACCGTTGCGCGCGAGCATCGCCGGCGCTACTTCGCCGGCAGGGAGAGGGCGGCGCCCTTGAGGTCCGTCCAGAGGGTGCCCTCGCCAGCGTGGAGGAGGCGGATGGAGAGGGCGGGGTTGAGCTGCTCGACGAGGGTGAGGTCGGCCAAGGTGGCGGGGTTCTTAAAGACCTCTGCGCGGCGGCGGATGCCTAGAGCCTCTTCGTTGGAGACCAAGAAGTCGGCCTTGACCTGCGCCTCGCCGAGGAGCTGGGTGGTCTGGGCCTCAATCTTGGCGCGCTCGAGGTCGAGCTGGGCAACGGCGAGCTTGGCCTCGGCCTCGAGCTGGGCGGTGAGGCGCTTGGTGTCGGCGGCGATGGTGGCGACCTTCTTGTCGGTCTCTTGCTCGACCTCCTTGCGGAGCTGTTCGACCTTAGCGATGCGGATGTTGAGCTCGGCCTGCTTGCGGGCGGTGTTCTGGCGCTCGCGGTTGGTGAGGTCTTGCTCCTTGGCCTCGCTGGCGGCCTGGATGGGGGAGAGAATCTCGGCGGGGACCTCGACGTGGCGGATGATGGCGTTGTGGACAACGATGGCGCGTTCGCCGAGGGTGCGCTTGAGCTCCTCGGTCATCTCGGTCTGGAACTTCATCCGCCCCTCGCCGTCGATGAAGTCGCGCGCCTTGTAGTAGGAGCCCTTCATCCGCGAGATGGAGAGAATCTGGGGAAGGATAATCTTGTCGACCACAGCCGGGAGGTCACCGTAGAGCATGTAGATCTTGGCGATATGCTCGGGGAGGAGCTCGAACTCCACGGTCATATCCAGGAGGATCTGGAAGCCATCGATGGAGGGGAACTGGACGAACTGGTTCATCCCGAAGGCGACCGAATCCGAGAGCGGGATATCGTTGGTGGGGGCGGCGGCCGAGCGCGGCAGGAGGGGCGAGGCGGCCTCCAGCACCTCCGGCAGCTCGGCGGCCTCCAGTTCGTCTGCCGATGAGACGCACTTGGAGAAGGAAGAAACCTTGCTCTTGCTGGCGAGGCGGTTGCGGGCGGCCGAGTTCTTCTCGCCGGTGGCGGCAAAGTTGGTGTTCACGGCCTCCTGGGTCATCAGGTTCTCGCTGCGGTTGACGTAGTCCTCGCGGCGCTTCTGCTGCTGCTTGAGCATCGAGCTCTGCAGTTCATCGAGGGCGCTGGAGGCGTTGGAGGCGACGTTCTTGGTCAGGACCACGGTGCCGGTGCGGCCAATGATGGAGACTTGGTTCATCCCCACCTCCACCAGGTCCACCTGATAGGCGCGCGGGTTGATGTAGTAGAGCCCGGGCTGGAGGACCTCGGCCAGGACGCCCTTCTCGCCGCGCTGGGCGAAGGCACCAGGCTTGGCCGGCACGCCGGTCTGCGAGGTGACGATGCCCACGTAGCCCACGGGAATGCTCATCGCGTCCATCACCTGCAGGGTGTAGCCCTCGGGGTTGAGGCGGTAGGTACCCGGCCCCAACACGCCCTTCCAGACGCCCTTGCTCGCCGCGTCGGCCGCCAGAATCTCGCCATTGGGCAGCTCGCGGCCGACCTTCGAGGTGACCACGCCCACCTTGCCCACGGGGATGGTCTGGGCGCGGACGAGCTTCCAATCGTAGTCAATCGGGTTGAGGAAGTGGCGACCCTCGGTCAAGGGCTCGCGTAAGACGCCCTTCTGGCCGGGATTGGCCAAGATTTCGCCGGGCGGAAGGTCATCGCCGGTCTTGGCCGTGACGATAGCCATCCAGCCGGCCGGCACCTCGATGCGGCAGAAGCACCACATCCACACGCCCCACACCGCAGCCAGCACGGCCACGAGTACACACACGGCAACAAGTCCTTTCTGCTTCATTGCGCTCTCCTTTCGCCTTAGGGCTGGACCGAGGCCGCCGGCGTGGGCGCGGCGGGAGTGGACTGCACGCCCAGGGGCAGACCGAAGGGCGCGTCGGCTTCAGGCGTGGCGAGGATCGACTGCACGCGCGGGGCCGTCTTCTCATAGAGCTTCATCCGGACGTAGTCCGCCTCGTCGCCATAGATGCTCACCTCCTGGCGCAGGATGTCGGCGAAGGCTTTGGTGCGCGCCTCGATGACCCGGCGCTCGGCCTCGGCAGCGGTTAGCTTAGCTTCAGCAGTGCGCAGGGCGGCCTCGTAGGCCACCTTAGCCACATCGAGCTTGGTCTGGGCGGCGATGGTCTGCTCGGCCTTGCGCTGTTCGGCGGCGATGCGCGCCTGAATCTGCGCGGTCTGCTCCATCACCACGGCCGAGTTCTGCGCGGCGAGGGCCTTCTGACGCCCGAGTTCGGCCTGCGACTCGGCCTGGACAATCTGCTGCTCAATCTTGCGCGACTCCTGGACCGCGAGCTCGCGGTCGCGCACAATGCCGGCGATGGACTGCGGGGCGAAGATGTCGCGAATGAGCACCGAGTTGAGCGAGATGCCGCGCGGGGCGCAGATTTCGCGGAGGTAGGCCTCGAGCTTGTCCTGGAAGTCCTGGCGGCTCTTGCCGACGATGAACTCGGTGGCCATCTTCTTGCTGCCCTCAATGCGCGAGAAGCCGCGAGCGCTGGGGAGGATGAGCTTCTGGAGGATGTCATCCATATCGCCGACCTCCTGGGTCAGCAGGGCCACCTTGTCCTCCTCCAGGTTGAACTCCAGGGTGCCCTCGGCGGTGACGATGAAGCCATCAAGCGTGAGGAAGGTGATCGCATCGTTGCCCGAAAGCTCGAAGCGCTGGCTCTGCGTGTTGACGAGCGAGACGGCGTAGAGGAAGGGGTTGAGGCGGTGCGTGCCCTCCTTGAGGATCTTTTGCTGAACGCCCTTGGAGCCCTCGGCCACCAGGAAGCCCCGTTCCTCGAGTTGCGGCTGGGTCTCGGCAAAGACATCCGCGCCCACCAACGCCGTCACCACGCCCACATAGCCCGGGCGGATGCGGATGTCGTCGTAGAGGCGCAGGTCGTAGGCGTAGGGATTGATGCGGTGGCGCCCAGTGCCGAGCACCTCCGGGACAATGCCCTTGCTGCCGGCATCGCGCGCGATAATCTCCCCGGGCGGCAACGGCTTGCCGTCCTTGCGAATGAGCACGCCGAAGCGGCCGGCGGCAATATCCGTGGCGCGAAAGTATTGCCAATCCCAGATGAAGGGGTTGCGGAAGTAGCGGCCTTCGGGGAGGACCGCCTCCTGAATGCCCTTATACTCGGGCCCGGGCGCGAGAATGCACGCGCTGGGCAAATCCTTGCCCGTCTTACGCATCAGCACGGCAAACTCGCCGGCCTCCGGCTCAATGCGCCACCCAAACCAGACCCATAACCCCACGAAGAGCGCCACCAGGGCCCCGGCCACCACGCCGAGCCCCCCCAGCGGCACCTTCTGTGCGCTCTGCTGCTTTGTCATCGCATCCTTCCTTCCTGCACCCTACTCTTTTTGCTCAATGGTGAACTTGCCGGCCGAGTTCCCGCCGCCATCGCCCGACGCCGTCACGCGCAGGGTGTAGTCAGCCAGGTTCGTGCGGTATTTCGGTAATTTGAGGGTGTAGACGTTATCCTGCTTACGGATCCCGGCATACCCGGCGTGGCGGTCGGCCGCCACGCACTGGTCGGCCTCATAGAGCTCCACCTGCTCAATCTTGAGCGCGTGGCCACCGTGCGTCCACTCAAAAGTGACCTCAAAGGTGCCGGCCTGCTTGATGTATTCGGTCACATCGAAGCTCATCTCCACGGTGCCCTTGCGCCCCTCGAGGTTCCACGCCACGCCAGTATCAAAGCGGAAGGCCTTGGGCCAGGTGGTGTAGGCCTTCTTCAGCAACGCCTCGGCCCGGCGCAAGGTCGGAATCAGCACCTTTAGGTCAGGCTCCGCCTGAGGATAGCCATTTTCCAGGAAGTCGCGATCAATCGCATCGAGCTGCGCATCGAGGTTGCCCGCGCCGGCGAAGAAGGCCTCCCAGCGGCGCAGATAGTAGCCCTTGAAGAGGCCCGAGAGCTGACGGTTGGCGTAGTCGTTGAGCGATCCGCGCCGGCCGCTCCAGGTGGTAATCATCCGGCGATAGGCCTTGGCGCCGGCCTCGCCGGCCACCGCGCGCGTACGCGCCTCGCACCAATCCAGCCGCCAGCGCGGCTCGAAGGCCATCAGCTCATCCGAGAGGCGGATCGCTTCCAAGAAGGCCTCGCGGGCCTGAACGTCATCGCGCGCCAAGGTCAGGAGCGGCCGCCCAAGGTCCGCCAGTGCCTGGCGCATCACGTCAATGAGGTCGTAGCGGAAGGTCTCGATCTTCGTCAGGGCCGGCGAACGCTTGGCCACGGCGGCGAAGAGCTCCGCGGCCCGGCGCGTCTCCGCCGGCGGATAGTACTGTTCGCCGCTCGACCACGTGGAGGCCTTGCGCGCGCCCCACGAGGGCCGGGC
>CAMGJH010000098.1 GCA_946056345.1 uncultured Lentisphaeraceae bacterium
GTGGAACACTTCTGGTAATCCTCAACCGAAGTGCCCGCAGGGCGCTTCGGCCGGGGTGGAGCGTCCTGCGCTCCCGAGGGGCGTGGGGGCGAGTAGCCCCCACACCAACCAACCCTTTTGTCTCCTCCTATATCCCTATAAAATAGCCTTATCTTACTATAAAATCAAATAGTTATGATTTTACTTATAGGCTTTTATGGCGATGGCGAGAAGGGCAATATCGGCGGGATTGACACCGGGAATGGAGGCAGCGCGGCGGAGGGTTTCGGGGCGGATACGCTGGAGTTTTTCGCGGGCTTCGAAGCGGAGACCGCGGACAGCGGCGTAGTCGAAGGAAGGGGGAATATGTTTGGCCTCATCCTGTTTGAGGCGCTGGGCCTGTTGAGCCTCGTGAGCGATGTAGCCCTCGTACTTGGCGCGCAGGGAGAGCTCCTCCTGCCAATCTGGGGGGACGACGGGAAGGAGAGGCGGCTCGGTGCCGGGTTTAGCGGCGGTGGCGGCCTGGGCGAAGGTGACCCCCTCGCGGGCGAGAAGCTTCCAACGGGAGAGACCGCGTCCGTCGAGGTAGTCGTTTCGCCAGGCGTGCTCGGTCTCTTCGAGCCAGGCAGCCTCGCGATCGGTAAGGTCGAGGAGATCGGGCGAGACGATGCCTAGGCGCTTGGCGTGGGTGTGCAGACGCAGGTGGGCGTTGCCGGGGCGCAGGAGGAGACGGCGCTCGGCGCGGGAGGTGAACATGCGATAGGGTTCATCGGCGCCCTTGGTGATAAGGTCATCAACCATCACGCCGAGGTAGGCTTCGTCGCGCGAAAGAACGAAGGGTCCCCTACCCTGCTGCCAGAGTGCGGCGTTGACCCCGGCGTAGAAGCCCTGGGCGGCGGCCTCTTCGTAGCCCGTGGTGCCATTGATCTGTCCAGCGAAGTAGAGGTTTGGGACCTCCGGGAGGGAGAGGCGCTCATCGAGGGCGCGCGGGTCAATGCAGTCGTACTCAATGGCATAGGCATAGGCCGCGAAGTCAGCCTGCTCCAGACCAGGAATGGCGCGGACCAGCTCCCGCTGGACCTCCTCCGGGAGCGAGTTGGAGAGACCATTCGGGTAGCACCATGGGCAATCTGCGCCCTCAGGCTCCAGGATGATGTGGTGCCCTCCCCTATCGCCAAACTTGACGATTTTATCCTCAATACTTGGGCAATATCTGACCCCCTCCCCGGAGATCTCGCCACCGTAGAGTGCCGAGGTTGCTAGGTTATCCCTGATGATTTGGTGTGCGGCGAGGGTTGTGTGCGTGGTAAAGCAAGGGAGTTGTTCTGCCCGCGCCCGTGCAATGGCCTCCCTTATCGCCGCCTCCACCGACGGCAGCGCTTCCACCCTCTCCCCCGCGCTCCGATAGGTCGCGTAGCCCTCCCGGCACTGCCAAATCCGAGTGTCTGCCGGGTGTGGAGTCTCGCCGAAGCTTACCTGTTCCGTGGCTCTTTGTGTAGATGTTCCACGTGGAACAGGGGTGAAAAGTGAGACTGAAAGGTTGTTTTGAGAGGTGTTTTTGTTGTGTTTAGGTGTGGATTGTTTTGTGTTTGGGTGGCTGCCACCACCCCTCTGTGTGGAGACTGCTCGCCCCTGCTCTCCCGGGAGTGTGGGATGCTCCACCTCGGCCGATGTGCCCTGTGGGCATATCTGTAATGAGCACGCCGCAAGGGATGTTCCACGTGGAACATGAGCGCTGAACACTGTCGACTGCCGACTATCAACTGTCGACTCCTCTTTACACTGTTGCGCGAGGCGTGCGCGGCGGGAGAAGAAGGGGATGGGGGCGCTCTCGCCGGGTTGTTTTGGAATAGCGGACCAGTTGATGGTGTGATTCCAGAGGCGTGGTGGGGTGCCGGTTTTGAGTCGGCGCCATTGAAGGGTAGGGGAGAGGCGGCGGAGGGTCTCGGGAAGGGGAATGGCAGGGCGGGCGTCACCACCGCCATCGCGTCCATTGTGGCCGATCCAAATGCGTCCGCCGAGGGTGGTTCCGGAGGTGATGACGATGGTTTTAGCGAGGATCTGGCGGCCGTCGGCGAGGATGACGCCGCGAGGGAGGGCGTTCGGTGGGGTAGGGGAGGGGGCGAGGAGGAGGTCTGTGACGAGGCCTTCGAGGAGGGTGAGGGTGGGGAGGGAGGCGGCGACTTGGGCGAGGCGACGGGAGTAGGCCGCCTTGTCGCACTGGATCCGGACGGCGCGGACAGCGGGTCCGCGCGAGGCGTTGAGGGTGCGATATTGGAGGCCTGTGAGGTCGGCATTGAGGCCCATTTCACCGCCGAGGGCATCGAGTTCAACGACGAGGTGGGACTTGGCGAGTCCGCCGACGGCGGGGTTGCAGGGCATCAGGCCGAGGGTGTCGCGCTGGGCGGTGACGAGGAGGGTTTTGCAGCCCATCCGGGCGGCGGCGAAGGCGGCTTCGCATCCGGCATGGCCGGCACCAACGACGAGGACATCGTAGGGAGTAGCGGGAGTGGTGGTCATAGCGGCGGCATTATACCACGATGGGAAACAGCACGCCGATCTAGCAACCACAAAGACGCACAAAGATACGCAAAGAAACACAAAGGCGACGCAGGTTAGCAACCACAAAGAAGACAAGTTAGAAGGAACTATGTCAAAAAGGACACAACGGAAGGCAGCCGAAAAGAGAGGAGGGGAAGAGACGAAAAGGGAATACAGGAAGGTTCTACGGCTGGGTGGGGAAGGGCGGGGAGGGAGTTATGGACAGGGGATGTAGATAAATGGGGTGGTGCGGTGTTGATAAGTTGTCTATGCTTGTTGTAATCTATTGAGATTGCAATAGGTTAGGTATATGGACGGCTGTCGATAAGTCTGTCGATAAGCTGTCGATAGATTGTCGATAAGTGTTGCTGGACAGGGGGCGGGGAGCCTGCCATAATAGGGGTGATTTTTAGCAGACATTAGGTAGATTGGATAGATTGCGATGAGCTATTTGAAGTTTGATCAACTATGGGAAGAGGTCCTGAAGGTTCTCACTGAGTTGCTTTCTGAGTTGACGGTGGTGAAGTATTTCGGCGGGAGCCGCGCGTTGCGCGTGGAGGGTTCGACGCTGGTGGTGGAGTTGGCGGAAGGGCAGCAGAACGGGAAGCAGATTGAAGGGCTGTTTGGGAACTTTATCTCGGCGGCGCTGGAGCGGGCCGGGGGCGAGGAGGTTACGCAGGTGGTCTTTTGTGAGAAGCCGGTGCCGGTGGCGCAGCAGGTGGTTGAACAGGCGCGTTATGAGGTGGCGGATGCGGGGGAAGAGACGCTGATGGAGACGTTGACCTTTGATCGGTTTGTGGAGGGGCCGAGCAATCAGTTTGCCTTGGCGATGGCGCGGATGGTGGCGCAGAAGCCGGGGGACAAGCAGAATGGGACCAATCCGCTCTTTATGTATGGGCCGACGGGGGTGGGGAAGACGCACCTGCTGCACGCGATTGGGAATATGGCCAAGGAGCTTAGGCCGAGCCTGCGGGTGCTTTATGTGACGAGCGAGCGGTTGACCAACGAGTATATGCAGCAGTGGCGCGGCGATGAGCAGACCAAGGCGCGGGCGATCGAGGCCTTTCAGAGGAAGTATCGCAAGGAGCCGAATATTCTGTTGGTGGACGATATTCAGTATCTCTCGCGCTCGGAGGGCTTGCAGAACGAGTTCTTTAGCATCTTCAACGACCTAAAGGAGGCTGGGCGGCAGATTGTGATGACGAGCGACCGCGCGCCGACGGAGATCCCGAACATTATGGACCGCTTGGTGAGTCGCTTCCAGAGCGGGATTAGCACGAATGTGGATATTCCGGGCTACGAGACGCGCTACAACATTTTGGAGCTGAAGCTGCGCGAGTATCCGGGGGTGACGTTGAGCCGGGAGGTGATGGAGTTCATCGCGCGGCGGGTGCGTAGCAGTGTGCGTGCGCTGGAAGGGGCGCTCTCGACGACGGTGCGGTATGCGCAGACGGTGGCCCTGGGGCGCGAGCAGACGGTGACGGTTGAGGCGCTCGAGAAGAGCGTGCTCAAGCAGTACCTGATGAACGAAGAAGCAATTGTACAGTTGACGAGCCGGGACATCATCGAGAAGGTCTGCCGCTACTACGACGTGGTGCCGGCGCGGGTCTTCGGCGAGGGGCGCGAGCGCGAGGTGGCCCTCCCTCGCCAGTTGGCGATGTTCCTCTGCCGCAAGATGACGTCCGACTCGCTCCCCGAGATTGGCAAACTCTTCAACCGCAAGCACTCGACCGTCTCGCACGCCTGCACCACCGTCCAGGCCCTCTACAAGAATGGCGATAACCAGACCGTCACCGCCTTGAAGGCTATCCTGACCGATCTCGGTCTGCCCATCTCCGCGCTGAACTAACGCGTGCGGAACAGGTGGGGTAGGGGAGCGGATGTGGGGGCTGCTCGTCCCACACCTCTCGGAAGCGTAGGACGCTCTACCTCGGCCGACGTGCCCGCAGGGCGCGTCGGCTGTTCTTTATTGTGTGTGAAATAGCGCCGCTCGCAAAAAGTGCTTGACTTTTCGGCCGAAATAATCGATACTTCTATACCGAATTGCCGAAAGCATCTTGATAAAGGAGAAACGTATGGCAACTAAGAAAGCCGCCGCGAAGGCGCCTGCAAAGGCCGCGGCCCCTGTGAAACCCGCCAAGCCCGTGGTCGATGAAGCCGCGCAGCTGGCCGAACTCGATGCGTTGATGGAGCGCGTGAAGAAGGCTCAGGCCATTTACGCCACCTATACGCAAGAGCAGGTTGACAAGATCTTCCGCGAGTGCGCGCTCTCTGCTTGCGCCCACCGCATTGAACTGGCCAAGCTCGCCGTTGAAGAGACCGGCATGGGCGTGGTGGAAGATAAGGTCATCAAGAACCACTTCGCTTCCGAATACATCTACAACTCCTACAAGAACGCTAAGACCTGCGGCGAGTTGGAGTATGACGCGACCTACGGCATCCGCCGCATCGCCGAGCCTATCGGCATCATCGCCGGTATCGTCCCGACCACCAACCCCACCTCTACGGCCATCTTCAAGGCGCTCATCGCCCTCAAGACCCGTAACGGCATCGTCTTCTCTCCGCACCCGCGTGCCAAGCGCGCCACCTACGAAGCGGCGATGATCATCGAGCGCGCGGCTGTTCGCGCCGGCGCCCCGGAAGGCATCGTTGGCTGCATCAAGGAGCCCACGATGGCCCTCTCGGCCGCGCTGATGCACCACAAGCACACCAACCTCATCCTCGCCACTGGCGGCCCGGGCATGGTGCAGGCGGCTTACTCCTCGGGCAAGCCGGCCCTGGGCGTGGGCGCGGGTAACACCCCGGCGCTCATC
>CAMGJH010000099.1 GCA_946056345.1 uncultured Lentisphaeraceae bacterium
ATGCGGCAGGGCAACTTCTTTCGTTGGGCGGCACGCGGCGCGTTTTGCGCGGCCGTTGCGGCGTTCTTGGGCTGCGCGAACACCCTGGAGCGTTATGCCGATGAAGAGGCCCTGACCATCCAGCAGCCAGCCGCGCAGACGCAGTCCTTCGATATACCCAAGCGCTTCTTCGATGAGATGCTTGCCTCCAAGTGGCAGCACAGTGGCATTGGCATTATCAACGACCAGGCCACCTTCCTGAAGATGTGGGACCTCTATAGCATCGAGCGCACCGCCCTGCCCCCCTCCATCGACTTCGACACCTATGCCCTCCTCTTCGTCTACGACCCGGTCTACTACAACCTCGTCTCCATTCGCGGCCTGAATGTCTGGCGCGGCATTGCCAACCCCATCGTCGAGCGGACGAACTGGACCTTGAGCATCGAGGGCGATAAGAAGATGCGCGAGATTCGCCAGCAGGAGGGGCAGACCCTGCCCGAGCCGAAGGTCAATGTGGCCTTCCTGCAAATCCCGCGCAACCGCCCGGGCAAGCCCGGCGTGACGGCTATCCTGGTCGAGGGCCGCGAGCAGCCCGAAGAGAGCCTGGTCATTCCCGTGCCCGCCGGGGAGTAAGATGCACCGTCAGCTGACCTTTGCCCAAGCCTGCGCTCACCTGCGCATTCCCGAGCAGGTCTTGCGCGATGCGGTCAAGTATGGCGAAGTGCCCTGCCGCCGCCAGGGGCAAGAGGCCGTCTTCGATGCCGATGAGCTCGATGCCTGGGGCTCGCGCCGTATCCTGGGCCTCAAGCAGAAGGAGCTACTCCCCGAACACACCGCCTCCACCCGGCAGGAGGCCAAGACCTTTGCCGAAGACCTCCTCCTCCCGCAACTGCTCAAGCCGGCCTACGTGGAGCTCGACTTCACGGCTAAGACCCGTAAGAGCGTCTTGCACGACCTGGTGGATATGGCCGAAGGGTTGGAATTGCTCTACAACCCGGCCGACCTCTTTGAGCAGTTGGAGGCGCGCGAGGCCTTCTCCTCCACAGCCCTCCCCGGTGGTATTGCCTTGCCGCACCCGCACCACCAGGATCCCTATCTCATCGCCGAGCCCTTTATGCTCATCGCCCGCGCCCGCAAGCCGGTCTGGTTCGGCGCGGAAGACGATGCGGCCACCGACCTTTTCTGCCTCATCTGTTGCGGCGAGAATATGCGCCACCTCCACGTCCTGGCGCGGCTGTGTATGATGATCCGCGAGACGGCTTTCCTCTCTATCCTGCGCGAAGCCGAAAGTCCCGACGATTTGGTCGAAGCGGCCTTCGCCGCTGAACTCGCGCTCCTCAAGACTCTGCGCTAAGCGCCCCCGAGCCCGGCTCGGCAATCACTGCCGCATAGATGGCAACAAACCACCGCGCAAGCGATTCTGAAGGGCAGTCCAGGTGTCCGCGTAGCCACCAGCGCACCATCTCCAAGAAAGACCCGGCCAGCGTGTTCAACAAGAAGTCGCGTGGCAGAGCCGGTGAAAGCGCCATCGTGGGACGCAGAACACCACGCTCGAAAAGTTCTTCTAGGTGACGGCGGAACTCGCGAACAAAGAGCGAGCCCCCCGCCTCGGTAAAGAGAATGGCCAGACGCGCCTGATTATCCTTGAGATGACAGAGGATGTGGCAGAGTGCGCACTCAAAACCCGGCTGATTATGCGCCTGACAGACGCCTTGCGCAAAGCAGGCTGTACACGCACGATGGGGGTGCCCACCCACTTTAGGCGCCGATGCAAAGATGTGCCCCAAGAGCTCGGCACAGAGTTGCCGCGCCACATCCTCCTTGGTTCGGAAGTGGGCATAGAAGGTGCTCCGGCCGATATTCGCCTCGTCCAACAGCTCCTGCACCGAGAGTTCGGCAAAGTGCTTCTTCTCCAATAGTCGGTTCAAGGCCGAAAAGAGGGCCTCCCGCGTTCGTTCCTGACGTCGATCCATCATCCTGTCCTCCCGAACAAAAACGCGTCTCCTGTTCGATAGCGAACAACTTGCCGCGCTTTGCCCTTGTGTCGAGACATCGGTCTTGGCTATACTGCCTCCCGAACAAACCGTTCAGAAGCGAACACAGCATACACCAACCGAAAGGGAAAGGTCAACGATGTCACGCAATCACTTGCTCAATCAGCTCTGGGAGGCACTTGAAAACCCGCGTGCGACCCTGCTCTCGGGACTCTGCCTGGCGGCGGCCTTCGCGCTGCTCTATACGCCCCTCTTGCCGTGGCTCTCGCCGGCCTGGGCGAGTGTCCTGCTCTCGGGTGCCCCCATCTTCCGCAGTGCCTACCTGGCCCTTGGCAAAGGCCGCATCACCTCGGCCCTCCTCATCTCCGTGGCAATGGCAGCCTCCCTGGCACTGGGCGAGGTCTTTGCTGCCGGCGAGATTGCCTTCATTATGGCTCTAGGCGAACTCCTCGAAGCGCGCACCGTCGCGCGCGCCCGGCGAAACCTGGGCGACCTCCTAGCGCTCCAACCGCCTCTGGCCCGCCGCCTGACCGCTTCCGGCGCAGAAGAACTCGTCCCCCCGGAGGCCCTCCACCCCGGCGATTGCCTGCGCGTCCACCCCGGCGAGCGACTCCCGGCCGACGGCACGCTCTTGGAAGGCCACGCAGCTATCGACCAAGCCCCGCTCACGGGCGAAAGCCTCCCCGTCGACAAGGCCCCTGGCGACCCCCTCTTCTGCGGCACCCTCAATACCTTCGGCGCGTTTACCTTCCGCGTCACCTCCGCCGGCAAAGGCACCCAACTCCACCGCCTCATCACTCTCCTGCGCGAAGCCGAAAACCACCCCGCTCCCATCCAACGCCTGGCCGACCGCTGGGCCTCTCGGCTCGTCCCCCTCGCGATGCTCCTTGCCCTCTTCGGCTCGCTTGGCTGCCTCCTCCTTGGCCACGCACCCCTCGAAGCCATCCGGCGAGGCGTGACCGTTCTCGTCGTCTTCTGCCCCTGCGCCTTGGTGCTCGCCACACCAACCGCCATCGTCGCGGCCATCGGCCTCGCAGCCCGCCACGGCCTCCTCATCCGCAGTGGTGCTGCGCTTGAAGCCCTGGCCTCGGTCCGCGACCTTGCCTTCGACAAGACCGGCACCCTCACCGCCGGACGCCTCACCCTCACCGATTGCCTTCCCGCCTCCCCAAGCCTCACCCCCGACGCACTCCTCGCCCGCGCGGCCTCCCTCGAAGCCCCGAGCGAGCACCCCCTGGCCAAGGCCCTCCTCGCCGCAGCCGAGGCCCGTAGTCTCCCCCGCACCCCCATCGTCAACTTCCAAGCCCTGCCCGGACGTGGTCTCTTGGCCACCTGCGAAGGTCTCCCCTACCGCTGCGGGTCGCCGCGCTGGTTCGCCGAAGAGTCCATCCCCCTCCCACCGACCATTGCCCAGGCCCTCGAGCGCTGTCAACACGAAGGTAAGGCCACCCTCCTGGTAGCCGAAGGTGAGCCGCCGCGCGTCTGCGGCCTCCTCGCCCTGGCCGACACCCCGCGCCCCGACGCGCCTGCCCTTCTGGCGGCCTTAAAGGATCGCGGTCTGCGCACGCATCTGCTCTCGGGCGATTCCGAACCCGCGGTCGCCACCCTGGCCAATACCCTCGGGCTCGACCACTTCCAGGCTGCGTGCCGCCCCGAAGACAAGGTGACCTATCTCGCTCATCTGCGCGCCCAAAACCGCCCCGTGGCGATGGTCGGAGACGGTCTCAACGATGCCCCGGCCCTCAAAACCGCCACCGTCGGCATCGCAATGGGTGCCTCGGCCACCGACCTCACCCGTGCCGCTGCCGACATCGCCTTGATGCACGACCGCCTGAACCGCCTGCCCTACCTCCTCGACCTCGCGCGCGTCACCACCTCCACCATCCGTCTCAACCTCACCGCCGCCCTCGTCATCAACTTCATCGCTATTGTGCTCTCCCTTGCCGGGCTCTTAACCCCCGTCACCGGTGCCCTCGTCCACAACCTCGGCTCCCTCCTCGTCATCCTCAACGCTGCCTGCCTCGGCACCCGCCGCGCCCTGCGCCATGCCCCCTAAAATGCAAGACGCGCGGCCTCGGCCGCGCGTCGGTGTGTTGATTAGCGGAACCAGCGCCGCTTCTTTGGCTTCTGCACGGGCGGCGTCTTGACCTGTTCGGGCGCCGGCTTACCCGTGCGTAGCGCCTCCAAGGTCTCCTTCGTCAACCGCGCCGGGTGGCCCTGCCAGACCACCTTGCCCTCGCGCACGGCAAAGGCGAAGGGGATGCCAGAAAAAGGCACCACTTTGGCCACCTTGTTCTCGCGGTCAATCGCCATATCATAGGTCGGCGGCACCGGCTGGGCCGCCAGGAAGGCCTTGATCTCCTCGGCTGACTTCTTGTCGCTCACGTTCACGCCAATCATGCGGACCTGCTTATTCTTCAGGGCCTGGTGCAACTCCTCCATGTGCGGCATCGCCGCGCGGCAGGGGCCGCACCAGGTGGCCCAACACTCAATCACCGTCAGCTCGCCCTGCTTCCAGGCCTTGGGCGCTTGACCGCTCACCCACTCTGTCGGCAACGCCGTTACGGGGAACTCAACCTCCTGCGCCTGCACGGTAATCGCCAGGCCAAGAGCCAATAAGAGACAAAGCACATTCTGTTTCATACGCGTGAGTATATCACACTGATTGCCATCCGTCGAGCAAAAGCGTACGACCGGGGTCCTCTTCGCCTCCGCCCCTAGTTCGCCTCGCATCCGCCCCTAGTTCGCCTCGAGGTAGGCCCGGGTTTGTTTTGAGCTCTGGCAGCTTTACATTTTTGTCCGCCCCTAGTTCGCCTCGCATCCGCCCCGGGTTGACCTCGGACTCGGCCCGGGTTCGCCCCCGACCCGGGGCGGGGGCTTTTTTGGAGTCGGGCGAAGGGAAAAAGAAAAGGCCACGAATCGGTGGCCTTGTCGGGAAAGCAGCCGTTGCGAAACGGGCGCGTTAGGGGCGGTAGGTGGCACAGGATTCGGGGGTTTCGCGGAGGGAGACGGCGGTGACGGGGAGGCCGCGGGCGGCGATCTTGGCGAAGAAGTGTTTGGCCAGGAGTTCGGAGGTGGTGCGGTGGGGGAGAGGATAGACGCGCAGGCCGTGCTTTTGGAGGACGGAAGCAATGTCGCTTTCGACGGCGGAGGTGGTGTTGTAGAGGAAGGCGTGGTCGCAGCAGGAGACGATCTCTTCTTGGAGGACGGATTTGACCTCCTTGAAGTCCATTACCATATCCTCGGGTTGGCCGGGGATGGGGGGGACGTTGCCGAGCTCGACGGTGAGTTGGTAGGTGTGACCGTGGAGGTTGCGGCACTGGCCAGCGTGGCCGGTGAGGAGGTGGGCGGCGTCG
>CAMGJH010000100.1 GCA_946056345.1 uncultured Lentisphaeraceae bacterium
GGCCAACATCCCGCAGGATTGCCTCGACACCATCAAGGACTACACGCAAAAGATTGCCAAGGCCCTCAAGGTCTGCGGCCTGATGAATATGCAGTACGCCATCGAGAAGGGCAAGGTCTACGTGCTCGAGGCCAACCCCCGTGCTTCGCGCACCGTCCCGCTGGTCTCGAAGGTCTGCGCCATCCAGATGGCCTCGGCCGCCACGCGCCTGATGTTGGGCGAAGCGATGGACCAGATCGGCCTCAAGCACGGCACCATCCCCTATTATGGCGCCAAGGAGGCCGTCTGCCCCTTCGACAAGTTCCCGGAGGTCGACCCGGTGCTCGGGCCCGAAATGCGCTCGACCGGTGAAGTGCTCGGCCTGGCGCGCAACCCGGCTATTGCCTTCTGCAAGAGCCAGGAGGCCGCCGGTGCGCCCCTGCCCAAGGAAGGCGCCGTCCTCGCTTCGCTCTCGGTGAAGAACGACGAGGCCGCCAACGCCCTCAAGGCCTTTGTGGACCTGGGCTTCAAGCTCTACGCCACGCCCGGCACCAAGCGCTTCCTTGATCCCTACGGCATTCCTTGCGAGTCGGTGGCTAAGATTGGCCGCGGTCGCCCGAACGTCCTCGACCTCATCGTCAACAAGCAGGTGGACCTGGTGATTAACACCCCTAGTCCCCGCCGCGACGCGCTGGCCGATGGCTCCTCCATCCGCAAAGCCGCCCTCAAGTATCGCGTGCCGTATATGACCACGCTGGCCGCCACCGAGATGTCCGCCAAGGGCATCGCCGCCGCCCGCCAGGAGGGCTTGGGCGATGTGGAGTCCATCCAGGAGTACCACGCCTCTATTCGCTAATCGCGCGGAGGCTAAACGAAAGGCGGCAGGGAGCAATTCCTGCCGCCTTTGCTTTGGCGAAGCGCTTAGTCCCGCGCGATCAGCTCAGTGACCAGGCGGCCATATTGGGCCGTCACTCGCTCACGCGAGTAGTCCCGCACCATCGCCTGATAGCCACGCTCGGCCATCTCCGCAAGTTGCGCCGGGGCGAGCGCGCGGATGGCCGCGGCCACGGCCTCGGGTGTAAAGGCGCTGACCACCACGCCCCCCTGCGTCTCGCGCACAAAGGTCGCGAGGTCGGCCTCGGCCGCCGTGACCACGAGCAGCGGTTTGCGGTTGCCCAGGATGCGGTAGATCTTGGAGGGAATGCCATCCGAGCAGGCCTGTGGCGACTGCGCCACGTAGAAGAGGTCGCTCTCGGCGTAGATTTGCGGCATTTCGCTGAGGGGGCGATAGCCCTCAAAGCGCACCTTCGTGCCATAAACGCCAAGGTTGCGCGCCAGTTCCTCCAGGCGCTTGCGGTCGCCGCCATCGCCGATGAGGCGGATGGTCACCGCGTCGAGCTGCGCAGCGGCCTCAACCAGCAACCCGAGGTTCTGCGGCACGCCCATATTCCCGGCGTAGGTGATGACCAGCCCGGCGTGGGGCGGAGCCGTTCGTGCGGCCAGCTCGTCTGCCGTCGGGAGCTCCACGAAGTTTGGAATCAACCGGACCTTCCCCGGCTCCGTCCGGTCGCGGATCTTGGCGCACATCGCAGGGGTAATCGAGGTGACCGCCGCCGCATGGCGGTAGATGAAGCGCTCAACGGCCGAGACCGCCCGGATGGCCCAGCCATTCTTCAGGTAGCCCAGGTTGACCGCGATGTCCGGATAGAGCTCCTGGACGTTATAGAGGTAGCGGCAACGCTTGAGTGCGGCAATTGCCCAAGCCGCCAAGCCAATGGTAATCGGCGGCGAACAGGCAATCAACACCTGCGGCCGGAAGCGCAGCGCGCACGCTAGCAAAACACTTGCCCCGTGGAACCATAGCCAGCTCAAGATCCGCAAGGGCGGCCAGATGGACTTATCGGGCATCCAAATGTGCCAGACCGGAATCTCGCCAATCTCCGAACGCTGGATAATCCGCCCCAACCACGGCCGCAACGGCTGTGCGGCCTCCATCGCCGCATCGCGGTGATAGTGCGGTGTCGTCGTCACCACGCACACCCGATTCCCCTGCTTCTGCAAATCCTCCGCCAGCGCCGCCATAATCTGCGCCGTGGAGACATTGTCGGGGCTGAGAACGAGGCTTAGGAGGAGGATGTTCATCGTAGTTAGAGTGTGTATCCGGCGCGGAGGATGTGGGTGCGGTCTTGGGCGACGGTGTTGCCGAGGGTGGTGAGGAGGTCGCCTTCGATGGCGGCGTTGATGCCGAGGCGCAGGGCGCGGTCGAGGGTGGCTGGGGAGAGGCGGGCGCGGCCGCCGGCGAAGCGGAGGGCTGCGGTGGGGTGCACCAGGCGGAAGAGGGCGACGGTGCGCAGGATGTCGCGCTCGGGGAGGAGGGGAAGGTCGGCCAGCGGGGTGCCGGGGATGGGGGAGAGGATGTTGATGGGAATGCTCGCCGTGGCGGCGGGGACCTCTTCGAAGAGGTCGCGCAGGGTGAAGGCGAGGTCGATGCGCTCGGCTTCGCTCTCGCCCATGCCGATGATGCCGCCCGAGCAGATCTCCATTCCCACGCGGCGGGCGGCACGGAGCGTTTCCACCTTGTCGGCTTGGGTGTGGGTGGAGCAGAGCCGCGAGAAGACGGCAGGTGCGGCTTCAAGGTTGCAGTGGTAGCGCGTGACACCGGCCTCGGCTAGGGCGCGCAACTCCGCTTCGTTGAGGAGCCCGAGGGAGGCGCAGAGCTCCAGGTGCGTCTCCTGGCGCAACAGGCGAATCAGCGCGCAGACGCCATCGAGTTCTTGGGGCGTGGGTTTACGGCCGCTGTTGACGATGGAGAAGCGGCGAATACCGGCGGCTTCGTTGGCGCGGGCGTGGCGGAGGCACTCCTCGGCAGAGATGAGGCCGTAGACCTCGCAGGCGGTGGCGTGATGGGCAGACTGCGCGCACCATTTGCAGTCCTCGGGGCAACGGCCGGATTTGCCGTTGACAATCGAGCACATATCGAAGGTGCGCGCGGCGTAGGTGGCGGTGAGGGACTCAGCCTGGGCGAAGAGGTCCGCTTCGGGGCCCGCTGCCCAGGCGTCGACTTCGCTGCGCGTCAGGTGCGGAGCGGCCATTGCGTTAGGCGTTGGTGCCGGTGCCGAAGTGCTCGACCACGTAGTCGATATCCTTGTCGCCGCGGCCCGAGAGGTTGACGAGGATGGAGCCGTGCGGGTGCTCCTTGGCGTAGCGCATAGCGTAGGCCACGGCGTGGGAACTCTCGATGGCGGGGATGATGCCTTCGTGCCGCGAGAGGGCGAAGAAGGCCTCCATGGTCTGCTTGTCGTCGGCTGTCACATACTGAACGCGGCCGCTGTCGCGTAGGTAGGCGTGCTCCGGGCCAACGCTCTGATAGTCGAGACCGGAGGCGACGGAGTAAACGGGCATCGGGGTGCCGTCGGCCTCTTGGAGGGTGTAGCTCTTGAAGCCGTGGAGGATGCCGGGCTTGCCATAGGTCATCGAGGCGGCGTGGTCGCCGGGCTTTTCGCCGCGGCCCAAGGGCTCGACGCCGTAGAGCTTGACGTCGGCATCATCGAGGAAGCCACAGAAGATGCCGATGGCGTTGGAGCCGCCGCCGACGCAAGCGGTGACGGCATCGGGCAGCTCGCCGGTCATCTCGAGGAACTGTTCGCGCGCCTCGTCGCCGACAATCTTCTGGAAGTCGCGCACCATCATTGGGAAGGGGTGGGGGCCGACGACCGAACCGATGCAGTACATCGTGTTCTCGGGGTCCTTCAGGTAGGCCTCAAAGGCGGCATCGACGGCTTCTTTGAGCGTGCGTTGCCCGTGCGTGACGGGAATCACATTGGCTCCAAGGATCTGCATCCGCAGGACGTTAGGGTGCTGCTTGGCCACATCCACTTCGCCCATATAGATATCGCAGGGCAGACCGAAGTAGGCGGCGGCCGTGGCCATTGCCACGCCGTGCTGCCCAGCACCGGTCTCGGCGATGACCTTCTTCTTGCCCATATACTTGGCCAACATCACCTCGCCCATACAGTGATTAAGCTTGTGGGCGCCGGAGTGGTTCAGATCCTCGCGTTTGAGGTAAATCCGCCCGCCGAGGCGCTCGCTCAGGTTCCGGCAGTAGTAGACCGGCGTGGGGCGGCCCTGGAAGTGCTTGCGAATTTGGCGCAACTCCGAGATGAAGTCGTGCGACTTGCTGATGCGGTAATAGGCATCGGCAATTTTACGCATCTCGGCCTTGAGATTATCGGGGACGAACATCCCGCCGTAGGGGCCAAAGAAACCCTCGTCGTTCGGGAAATCCTTAAAGTAGGTGCTCATATCAGAACCTTTTAACGCGTGAAAGAAAAGGCTTACTTACTCTGGGCGGCCGAGGCCCGCCGGGCGAACTCCTTGGCCAGGGCGATATAGGCCTGCGCGCCCTTGGAGGAGGGATCGTAAATCACCACCGGCTTGCCGAAGGAGGGCGCCTCGGAGATGCGGATGTTGCGCGGGATGACCGTCTTGTAGACCAACTTGCCAAAGTGGTTGCGCACCTCGCGCACCACGTCCTCGGAGAGGTTTGTGCGCATATCGAACATGGTCATCAAGATGCCCTCGACGTGGATGCCCGGGTTCACGCCGTTCTCGCGCAGGCGGTCAATCACATCGGTAATCACCTTCAGCCCCTCGAGCGCGTAGTATTCGCACTGCATCGCGATGACCACGCTATTGGCCGCGGCCAGGGAGGAGGTCATCAAAATCCCCAGCGACGGCGGGCAGTCAATTAGAATGTAGTCGAAGACATCTGCAGTCAAGACCGGCGCAAGCAGGTCGCGCACCACCTTCAAGTGGTTCTCCTGGCGGGCAATCTCCAACTCCGCGCCCGAGAGGTCCAGCTCGGAGGGAATAATATTGACATTCTCAATCGGCGTGCCCTGGATAATATCGCCAATAAAGGCCTGCCCCGTGAGCGCGGCATAGAGGCTCGTCCCAGGCGTCGGCACCAACCCCAACCCGCTCGTCGCATTCGCCTGCGGATCCAAATCAATCACCAGCACCGTCTTGCGCATCTGCGCGAGCGCCGCCGCCAGGTTAACAACCGTCGTCGTCTTGCCAACTCCGCCCTTCTGGTTGGCAACTGCAATTACTTTGGTCTCTTTCATGGCCCCAGTATAGCACAAGTGGGGCGAGCTGCGCTGAGGAGTCGACAGTGGACAGTGGACAGTTGACAGGGCGCGTGCCGCGACGGATAGGCTGGGGTGGGGGGAGGTCGAGGGCCGGTACTTAGGTGGCCCGGGCCGCTTTACATTTTTATCCGCCCCGGGTTGGCCTCGAGGTAGGCCCGGGTTCAATTTGAGCCCGGGGCGGAGTGAATGAATAAGA
>CAMGJH010000101.1 GCA_946056345.1 uncultured Lentisphaeraceae bacterium
AGCACGAGCCGCTCTATTCGCTCGAGTATCTGCGTGAGAATCGGCTCTTTGTCGGCATTCTCAAGTTAACCTTTCGAGGGGCCTAAATGAGGACAGAGATACGGTTTGAGACGAGGCGCATATTGGCCGCCGTTGGACGGGGCAACCTAAAGGCCCTGCGTCAGGCGGGTGCGTATATCCGCAAAGTCGCCCGACACGCCGTCTCTCGTTCTGCGAAGGCCTCTCTGCCCGGTCGCCCGCCGCACACACGCCAAGGGTTGCTCAAGCAAGCGGTGCTCTTTGGTGTGGAGGCGCGGCGGGATGCCGTGCTCATTGGCCCGGCGGCTTCGCTGATTGGGTCAGTGATGGCGGCTCACGAGTTTGGCGGACGCTTTCGCGGACGCCGGTATCCCAAACGGCCTTTGATGGGGCCGAGTTTGGAGCAAAGCAAACAACACCTTCCGGCCTTGTGGAAGGATGTCATCAAGGAGTAGACAATGTACAAATTAGGGTTGGATGCCAAGTTATTCTATGGCGTGGCGGGCTCGACGGCCAAGAGCGAACTCAAGAATGTGAAGGATGTCACCCTCTCGCTCGAGACGGGCGAAGCGGACATCACCACCCGCGCGGCGGAAGGTTGGCGCACGACGGCAGCTACGCTCAAGGAGGGCTCGGTGGAGTTCGAGATGCTTTGGGATACCGAAGATGCGGGCTTTGGCGCGATTAAGTCGGCCTTCTTCTCGAATGAACCGTTGGCGCTCTTTGTCTCGGACGGTGCGGGCTCCGGGCTGGATGCGGACTTCGTGGTGACGAGTTTCTCGCGCTCGGAGCCGTTGGAAGAGGCGTTGACAGTGTCGGTGACCTGCAAGCCGACCTTGGCCAATCGTGCTCCGACGTGGACGGATTCGGCCTCGATTGGGGCGTAAGGAGGAACTGAGATGACCTGTTTTACGGATAATCAGGAACGGAATTGGAGCCTTTCGGTCAATGTGAACACCCTGCGCAGAGTCAAGGCGCTGTGCGGGGTGATGCTGACAGACTTGGTGGTTTTGGAGCCGGGCAAGAAACCGACGATGGAACTCTTGGAACGACTCGCGAATGACCCGGTGCTCTTGGTCGACGTGCTCTATGCCGCCATCAAGCCTGAGGCCGATGCTCGGGGGATTAGCGATGAGTCGTTCGGGGCAGCGATGGTCGGCGATGTGCTTGAGACTGCCGTGACGGCCCTGTTGGAGGAAGTCATCGCTTTTTTCCCGAGTGCGAAGCGGATGGTACTCAAACGGCTCCTGGATGTAAGCCTCCGCTTCACGCAGCAACAGCGCAAGGAACTCGAACGCTTGATGGAGACCCCCAATCTCGAGAGCGAATTGCTCAAGGTCTTGGAAAAGGCCTAACGCCGATTATCCTCGCGTGCGCAGGTATCATTGGGGTCGACCCAGGGCCTTTCACCCTTCGCGAACTGCTTGCGATGTCAGAAGCCAAGCAGCGGGAAGCGTGGAACCACACCTCTGCGTTGATGGCGCTCTGCGTCAATCTGCTGCGAGACCCGCGTAAGGGGCCACCGATTCGCCCCGAAACCTTCAATCCCTTTGTTCGCCCTGCGCCGAAACCGATTCTGCGCGGGAAAGACCTCGCCATCTTGAAGGATGTCTTCGTCAAGCAAACTTAGGGAAGTTGCTCGCTTTTGCACAATTTGAGTGAAGAATTGTGCAAAAGCGGAAAAGATTGTGCAAAACAGCCCCAAGGAAGTTTATGGCAATTGGTTCCAACATTCGTGCGGGTCGGGCCTATGTAGAAGTGGTTGCCGACTCTTCCAAATTACAACGTTCTCTCACCGAGGCTCAGGTGCAATTGAGGGCCTTTGGACAATCGGCCTCTGCCCTTGGAAAGGACTTGCTGGCCCTTGGCGGGACACTATCGGTGCCGCTATTACTCGCGACCAAGTCCTTTGCTGACTTCGATGACTCGATGCGCTTGGTTCAGGCCGTCACCCAAGCGACTGCCACCGAGTTTGCGCGCTTGACGCAAGTGGCACAGGAGTTGGGGCGAACGACCTCCTACACCGCCAAGCAATCGGCGGATGCAATGGTCGCGCTCGGGCGGATGGGCTTTCAGCCGCGTGAAATCGAGGCGGCGGTCGGGGCGGTGCTCAACTTGGCCCGTGCCACTGGCAGCGAATTGACGGAAGCAGCGGACTACGCAGCCAACAGTCTGCGTATCTTTGCGCTCACTTCGCGTGAGATGACCCATGTCACCGATGTGCTCACCGCCACGGCCAATGGGTCGGCACAGACCTTGGGCGATCTCTTTGAGGCACTCAAGGTCGCCGGGCCTCAAGCCAAGGCGGCCAATGAGAGCCTCGAAGATACTTGTGCGGCTCTAGGCGTTCTGGCCAATATGGGCATCAAGGGCTCGCTCGCGGGGACGGCTTTGCGCAAGAGTTTCTCGCAATTCGCCAAAAGCGATGTTCAGGCGACCTTGGGCGAATGGGGCATTGCTACCGTGACGGCAACGGGGGACTTGCGGTCGCTCGCGGACATTCTGCGAGATGTTGCGGGGGTGATGCGCCAGATGCCAACAGCAGAACGACTCTCCTTTGCTGAGGAGATTTTCGATTTGCGCGGGGCGTTGGCCGGGTTGTCGCTGACAGGGAATATTGGTGACTTGGATGCGATGCTCGCGAAGTTGAAAGCGGTGGACGATGTGGCCGCCGAGACGGCTCGGCAGATGGACGCAGGGTTGGGCGGGTCGTTCCGCCTCTTGGCTTCGGCGTCGGAAGGGGCAATGAATGCCTTCGCCTCTCAACTTTCCATCAGCCTGCAACCGTTGATTGGTCAAATCACCTCGGCTATCAATGCGACCACGCAGTGGGTTGAGCGCAACGGCAGTCTCGTGCGCAGTTTGGCCTCGACGGTCATTGGCGTAGCAGGGTTCGGAGCCGCCTGCTTGGCCCTGGGGATGAGCGCGCGCGGTATCGCAGCGACCTTATCCGTGGTGCAGGGAACCTTAGGGGGCCTTGGCAGTGCCTTCTCGCAGGTGGCCACGGTTAGCAAGAATGTGGTGGGGGCAGTCACACAGATTGCCGGGGCCTTCCGCACCTACGCTTCAACCTCGACCCCCGTGTTGGTGAGCACCTCCAATCTGCTCTCGGCCCTACGCCTGCCAATCGATCGGCGCGCGAATCAAATTGCCGCCAGTCTGCTTCTAATGAGCCGGGCGGAGACAGTGTCTGCTGCGCGTTCGATGTTGGCAGCCAAGTGGCAAGCGACTGCTGCGGTGTTGCAGAAGTTTCGCCTGACGACCCTATCCTCAGCGCTTGCCCTCAAGGCGCACGCGCTAGCCGAGGCCTTGGCGGCTGCTGGCACGAAAACGCTCACTGTGGCCAAAACGGCGGCCACTGTGGCCACACGTCTCTTCTCGGGGGCAGCGGCAGGGGCAACGCTCAAGAGCGCGGCAAACGCCGTGGCGAACGCCTCGTTGGCGGTGAGTGCGAAGGCGGTAGCGGCAGGGTATCTAGCTGCCTCTTCGGCGGCTCGTGTGCTGATGGCGATCCCAATTGCGGCTATCTTTACAGCGGCAGCGGCGGCTGTCATGGGGCTCTATCTTTGGCTCTCTCGGGCGGGGAAATACACGGCACAGTTGAGTGAGAAGATGACCCAGTTGCGCGAAAGCGGAGATGAGACACGCAAGACGGACCAACTGCGAATGCAACGGCTGGAACAGTTGGCGCAGAAGCAACGGCTTTCGAATAGCGAGATGACGGAGGCCGAACGGTTGACCAAGAGCCTATCCGGGCGGTATGGCGACTTGGGGATTTCGCTCGATAAGGCGGGGCGGTCGCTGACGGTGGCTGCCGATGCCCAGCGCCGCCTTACGGAGGCGATGCGTGCGAGCGCGATTGCGGAGGTGGAGGCGGAGATTGCGGAGTATGAGGCGAATATCCGAGAGTTGGAGCGTGAGATTACGGCCAATCAGCACTGGTCGCACTACAACCTTTGGTCGTATATCTCGGGCGGTTATGAGGAGGCGATTGCCAATATTCAGACGGCTGGCGAGAAGCAATTGGCCTATATGGACAAATTGGTGGCGTTGCGTAAGCGACTGAATGCCTTGGAAACGGACGGCAGTGAGCGCGACCTCTTTGGCACGGATGAGCGCGAGACGCTGCAAGAGGCCATCTCCAACGACCAAGTGACCAAGGAGACCTCCCAAAGTGATGCCGACAGTGCCCAAAAGCGTGCCGCCGAGATTGAGAGGCGGTTACGTCGGGAAAACCAGACGGGGTTGGAGAATGAAATCGAGGACATTTGTGACTTGCGCGATGAGTACACGCGGCTCATTCAGACGATGCTAGCCTTCGAACGCTCCAAGCGCACAGTCGACAACGCGCGTGTGGCCGAATTAGAGGAGAAGTTGGCAGTGGCCGAAGAGACTGCCCAACGGCGAATCCAAGCCGCCCAAGCGCGTGTGAAGGCCGAGGATGGGGCGGGCGTTGAGGAGGTTAAACAATCGCTCGCCGTCACGCTTGAGCAGACGCAACGAACCCGCGATGAACGGGCCTTTGACGAGGGACTCTCGAACTTGCAAAAGACTTCGCCGGAACGCGGACTGGCCTTCCTTGAAGAGGTGGTACGGAAACTCGACCAAACGGTTGAAGCCGCTCGCAAGGCATATGAGGAAGTGGTTTCGGAAGTCTCTCAAGATGGACGCATCACCGAGGACGAGCAAGCGCGTGTGCAAGATGCGCAAGAGCGCTATATGCGTCTAGAAAACACACGCGAACGCTATACGGGGAAACTCTCCCAGGCACGACAGGCCACCGAACAGGCGCACGAACGACTCTCTCCAGCACTTGGCAGCTTTTATGCCAAGGCCTTGCAAGGACTCGGCAAGAGCGCTGTGCAGGAAAAGACCCTCAAGGCCACCCAAGAGACCGCGCAGAACACAAAGAAGACCGTTGAATTGTTGCGCAAACAGGCAACGGAAGGATTGGTTTTCAAGTAAGGAGGAGGTATGGCAATAAAGGAAGTGAAGGTTCAAGCGGGCTACTTTGATTGGCGTGAAGCCACCGATGCCGAAGGGAACTACACCTCGGCAGAAGTGCCCTATTTTGTCTTTAATGTCGAAGACGAGGCGAGTGCACTCGCGGCTGTCCGCGATGAGGCACCGGCGCAGATTGGGCGACTCTACCTTAGGGAAGTGTCCATCGAGGAACGAATGACCGAAGAGGTCTACAAGGTGATGGCCACCTATTGTGTTGACGAACAGAAAGAGCGTGCCGATGGAGACGATGCCGAAAGTGGCAACAGCGACCCTCCGCTCCCCTTCGACAC
>CAMGJH010000102.1 GCA_946056345.1 uncultured Lentisphaeraceae bacterium
CCCGCGACCTCCGGATCGACAGTCCGGAGCTCTAACCAATTGAGCTACCTCCCCGAAAAAGAGGACCCTCTTCAACCTGGAAATGGCGGGAAGGACGGGGCTCGAACCCGCGACCTCCGGATCGACAGTCCGGAGCTCTAACCAATTGAGCTACCTCCCCGGATGAAGAAAGTGCGCACAGTGTAGCACACCCCTTCCCCCAATGCAAGCACTTTTTTGTGCGCCCGCGGCGCGTGAGGGGCCGCTGCGCGGCATAAGGGACGGCGGAGCCGCCGAGAGGTACGCCTAACGGCGCGTGAGGGTGGCCCTCCGGGCCCGAACTAAGCGTTTTGCGTTGCCCGTTCTGACAGGCCGCGTCCCCGCGGCCCCCCTCACGCGCCGCTAGGCGCACCTCGCCGAGTTATCGACAGGCCCTGTCGATAACCCTGTCGATAACTCCCCCTCGGACCGGGGTCAAAGCGCATCCGCCCCGGGTTGACCTCGAACCCGGGCCTACCTCGAGGCGAACCCGGGGCGGACAAAAATGTAAAACGGAGCGGAAGCGAAGTGCCTAACGGCACTGAGAACGGTGAGAGGTGAACGGTGAACGGCAAAACGAAAGCCGCCGAGCCTGGAAGGTTCGGCGGCCGGAGAAATCGGGGCGAGCGGGTAAGCGTGGTACAGTGGCCTGCTCCGCCAGGCCACACCCGGGCGTGGGGCTAGCGGCTAACAGCTAACGGCTAACGACGCTCACTTCGCGTCTTCGGTGACGCGGACGAGCTCTTCGACGGAAGTGAAGCCGTTGAAGACCTTGCGCCAGCCATCTTGGCGGAGGGTGGCCATCCCTTCGGCCATAGCGGCTTTGCGGATGTCGGCCGAGGAGTGACGGGCGATGATGTGCGAGCCGATGGTCTCGGAAACGTTGAGAAGCTCGAAGATAGCGCCGCGCCCCTTGTAGCCGGTGTGGGAGCAGGCATCGCAGCCGCCGGGGGCGTAGACGAAGTCCTGCGGCGGGGGTTCGGGCTGATCCCACCACGAGGGCTTGAGGGGGATTTGCTGGCGGCACTTGGGGCAGAGGCGGCGGGCGAGGCGTTGGGCAAGGACGCCGGCGACGGCGGAGGCCACGAGGAAGGGTTCGGCGCCCATATCCACCAGGCGGGCGAAGGCGCCGGCGGCGTCGTTGGTATGGAGGGTGGAGAAGACGAGGTGACCGGTGAGGGAGGCGTTGATGGCAATCTCGGCGGTTTCGCCATCGCGGATTTCGCCGACCATAATGATGTCGGGATCTTGACGAAGGAAGGCGCGCAGGGCGCGAGCGAAGGTGAGGCCGATATCCGAGCGGACAAGGACTTGGTTGATTCCCTTCATCTCGTATTCAATAGGGTCTTCGGCCGTCATAATGCGAACGTTGACCTTGTTGATTTCGTGGAGGAAGGCGTAGAGGGAGGTGGACTTGCCCGAGCCGGTGGGGCCGGTGACGAGGATAATGCCGTTGGGGCGGGTGATGAGCTTCTGGGTGAGGGCGAAGTCGCGCTCGCTCATCCCGAGGTCTTTGAGCTGGACGAAGTTGCCGGACTTTTGCAGCAAGCGCAGGGAGACGCTCTCGCCGTAGGCGGTGGGGCAGGTGGAGACGCGGATGTCGATGTCCTCGCCGTTGAGGCGGATGCCGATGCGCCCGTCCATCGGAAGGCGCTTCTCGGCGATGTCGAGGTTGGCCATCACCTTCAAGCGGGAGATGATGGCCGCTTTGAGGCGGTTGAGCTGGGCTGGCACGTCGACCTTGTGGAGCATCCCGTCGATGCGGTAGCGGATGCGCAGCTCGTCTTCCATAGGCTCCACGTGGATATCGGTGGCGCCTTGGCGGTCGGCTTCGGCGATAATCTGGTTGACGAACTTGACGATGGCGGCCTCCTGGCCGTCGGCATTCACGTCGATCTTGGAGATGTTTGCTTCGTCGGAGACGTCGTAGCGATTGTCCTTGACGGCCTGGTCGATGACATCCGCGCCCACGCCGTAGAACTTCTTGACGGCTTTGTCGAGCTCATCGGCCGGCGCGAGGCAGACGCGGATGGGCAGGCCGCTGGCCAAGCGCAGGCCGTCGGCGGCCAGGGTGTCGAGCGGATCGGAGAGGACCACCGAGAGGGTGCCGTTGTCGAGGGAGAGGGGCAGGGCGTTGTATTGAGTGACGGCGCGGACGGGCAGGGCGCGGATGGCCTCGTCGCTCGGGCGGACCTTCGAGAGGTCCACGTAGGGCATTCCTAGAACCTCGGCGAACTTTTCGAGGAACTCGGCCTCTTTGGCCAACTCCAGGCGGGCGACGGCGCCAGGGAGGCCGCGGCCATCGGAGAGGTCCGCCGCGAGGAGGTGTTCGAGTTGGGGCTCGGAGAAGAGGCCGGTTTTGCGGAGGAGGTTGGCGAGGAAGGCCTGTTGCGCGGTCATAAGAAGGCTCCGGGGGACTAGGGGGCGGGGACGAGCTCGGCAAGGAAGCGGACGAACTCGGGGTAGATGTCATCCATCATAAAGTTTTCGCGGGCGATACGGGCGCTGGCGATGGCCTCGCGGGTGAGGCGGCTGCGGCGGTGGAGGTAGCCCAAGAGGACGCGCTTGAAGTCCTCAACATTGCCGGCGGTGTACATCGTGCCGGCGCGGTAGCGGGTGATGAGGTGCTCGGTTTCGCCCGTGAGGCAGCAGATCATCGGGAGCCCGGCGGCGGTGTAGTCGGCCAGCTTGTAGGGCACGGCCACCCAGCTATCCGGGAACATCGGCACCACCGCCACGTCCGAATCGGCCAGCAGCTGCTGCATATCCTCGTTGCTGAGGTAGCCATAGAAGCGGATGGCCTCGCACCCCTTGGCCAGTTCGCGCAAGGCCTCCTCGCGCGGGCCGGTACCGGCGAGGTCAAGGCGGATGTGTTCGCCCGCCTCGATGAGCTCGCGCACGCCGCGCACCACCGTAAAGAGGTCGTAACTCCGGCCCATATTGCCCACGTAGATCAGCCGCAGCGGCTCGGACTCGTCCAGACTGTAGCGCGAGGCCCCGTTATTCATCCGCATAATGCCGTGGTAGCAGAGGTGGCGGGGGGCCTTGCAGCCGTAGCTGGAAGCGAGGTCCAGATAGGTGAGCCCCACCCCGCTGACCGCGTCGGCCAGGCGGTAGGCCGCGCGCGCAGCCCGGTGGGCCCGGCGGAAGACGAGCGGCCCGAGGAGCTCCTTGACCCACGCCGGGCCCGGGAGCAGCCGGTAGAAGTTCTCCGGCCAGGCGTCCATAATATCCACCACCGTGCGGCAACCCCAACGCTTGCGGAAATCGCGCGCCACGGCCGCCGTCTCGATCGGCGGCCAGGAGGTGAGGACGAGGTCGGGCTTGGGCAGGGTGCCGGCCTCGACGAGGCTCTCGGCCAGGCGCTTCCAGGTGGCGGCGTAGCGGCGGTGGCTCCACGCCCGGCGTAGACCCACATTGTCGGAATAGGGCACCGTGGGGATGAGGCGCACCTCGAAGCCCTCGGGCGCGGTGTAGACCGGCGGGAGTTGGCGCGGGCGCTTGAGGGCGTGGGAGAAATCGCTGCTCCAGAAGACGACCCGGTGGCCGGCCTTGGTGAGCGCGCGGCAGAGGAGGGTGTAGCGCTGGGCGCGGCGGCCCTCCTCGGGGAGGTTGTCGAAGGGGTTGTTGATCCAGACGTTCATCGGGGTGCTTCCGGGGCCGCTTAGGCCAGCGTGGCGATGGGGGCGGGGGTGCAGGAGCGCACGCAATGGGTGTCGCGCGCAATGCGCTGGCGCTCGGGCCAATCGAGGGTGTAATGCAGGCCGCGGCTCTCGTGGCGGGCCATCGCGGAGGCAATGATGAGCTCGGCCACGTCGGCGATATTGCGCAATTCCAGGATGTCGGCCGTCACCAGGTAATCGAAGTAGTATTCGTTAATCTCGTCGCGCAAGTTCCGCACGCGGCGCAGGGCGCGTTGCAAGCGTTTGTTGGTGCGGACGATGCCCACATAGTCCCACATGCAGGTGCGCAGCTCCTGCCAGTTATGGGCCACCAGGACCGCTTCATCGGTCGGTACAGCGTGGCCGTAGACCCAGTCGGGGATCGTGACGTGGGCGACCGAGGGAACCGGCTCGGCGCAGAGCCCCTCGGCGCAGCTGCAGCCGCAGACCAAGGCTTCTAGGAGCGAGTTGCTGGCCAGGCGGTTGGCCCCGTGCAGCCCGGTGCAGGCGCACTCGCCAATGGCGTAGAGCCCGGGCAGGGTGGTGCGCCCGGCCACATCGGCGGCGATGCCCCCGCAGCAGTAGTGCGCGGCCGGGACGATGGGGATGAGGTCCTTGGCCATATCAATGCCGAACTCGAGGCACTTAGCGTAGATGCCCGGGAAGCGCTGCTTGAGGTAGTCGGCACCCTTGGCGCGGATGTCCAGGCAGCAGTAAGCGTCGCCGCGCTTCTTCATCTCCGAGTCGATGGCGCGGGCAACGATATCGCGCGGGGCGAGCGAGCCGCGGCGGTCGTACTGCTCCATAAAGGGCTTGCCATCGCGTGTGACGAGGATGGCGCCCTCGCCGCGCACCGCCTCGCTAATGAGGAAGCGCTTGGCCTTGGGGTGATAGAGGCAGGTGGGGTGGAACTGGACCATCTCCATATTGCGCACCTCGGCCCCGGCGCGCCAGGCTGCCGCCACGCCGTCGCCCGTGGCAATATCCGGGTTGCAGGTGTATTGATAGACCTTACCGCAGCCGCCGGTGGCCAGGATGACCGCCCCCGTGCGCACGGCCCAGATCTCCCCGGTCTCGGTGCTCAGCAAATAGGCACCCACCACGCGGTTCTCCCCGGGCTCGTGCAGGAAGCGCGTGGTCACCAAGTCAATCAAGAGGGTGTTTTCGCAGACGTGGAGCTTGCGCGTGGCGCGCAGCCGGGCGCAGAGGGTGCGCTCCACCTCGCGGCCGGTGATGTCGCCAGCGTGGAGGATGCGGCGGCGGGTGTGGCCGCCCTCGCGCGTCAAATCAAAGCCCTCGGGGCAAGCGGTTTCGGCGGACTTGGTGAAGGGCACGCCCATCTCGATGAGCTTACGCAGGCAGCGCGGCCCGGCCTCGACAATCTGCCGCACCACGGCCTCGTCGCAGAGCCCGGCGCCGGCGTCGAGGGTGTCGGCCACATGCAGGTCGAAGGAGTCATCGCTGCCCATCACGCAGGAGATGCCCCCCTGCGCGTAATTGGTGTTCGCCTCGTCCAGCGTCCGCTTGGTCACCAACAACACGCGCCCGTGACCGGCCAGGCCCATCGCCGCCATCGCGCCGGCACGCCCCGAGCCTACCACCAAGTAATCGCAATCCAGCGCTC
>CAMGJH010000103.1 GCA_946056345.1 uncultured Lentisphaeraceae bacterium
CTGGCGGAACGGTGTAATGTCATCAGCCTGCATCTGCCCGCCACGCCGGAGAGCGCCCCCAAGCCGCGCACCGCCATCCGCCAAGCCCTCCCCACCCGCGCCCCCACCCCCGGCCCCCAAGGCTCCATCTTCGGCCCCCAACACCCCGTCAAGGACCCCACCAGCCCCTGGATCGGCTCCCTCCTCTCCGCCGGCAAGGCCCTCGTCGGCTCGGTCAACGCCCTCATCCGCCTCTTCACCCGCCGCAAAGTCCGCCGCCTCGACGCCGACTCCGCCCCCTTCTTCACCCCCCGCCGCATTGCCCAAATGGCCGCCATGCTCGTGGGGCTGCTCCTCGTCACTGGCCTCGTCTTCGCCTTCCGCTACGTCTTCCGGATGTCGGAGGCCGCCGAAGCCGAAGTCGGCCTCTCGGGCACCCCCGCCCCCAAGGCCTTCGCCCCCCGCTCCCTCGGCGAACCGCCCGCGCCCTACTTCAAGTGATGGCCCAGAGCGCCCGCCGCATTGGCCTGCTCGGCGGCTCCTTCGACCCCGTCCACCGCGCCCACCTCGCCCTGGCCGAAGCCGCCCGTGAAGCCTTCGCCCTCGACGAAGTCCGCCTGATGCCCTGCGCCCAGCAGGCCCTCAAAACCCGCCGCGCCTCCCCCGCCGATGCCCGCTGCGCGATGCTCCGCCTCGCCCTCGCCGCCCACCCCCACCTCACCCTCGACCTGCGCGAGTGCCACCCCGTCGGCCCCGTCTACACCGTCGACACCCTCCGCGCCCTCCGCGCCGCCGAGCCCAATGCCGACTTCTGGTTCATCCTCGGAATGGACTCGGTCTGCTCCTTCCCCAAGTGGCACCGCCCCGAGGAGCTCCTCACCCTCTGCCACTTCATTGCCTTCGACCGCCCCGGCATCGCCCCCCCCGCGCCCCCCTTCTCCCCCAAGCTCCTCGCCCACCGCCTCCGCGGCCCGCACCTCGACCTCTCCAGCACCGACCTCCGCGCCGCCCTCGCCGCCGGCGAACGCCTTCCGAGCGCCCTCCCCCCCGCCATCCTCCCCTACCTCCGCGCCCACCCCGGGCTCTACGCCCCGATGCCCTAACCCCACCCGAGACTAAAAAACAGCGGCGGCCCCTCAGGGTCGCCGCTGTTTTTGTGCCGTAGCAGCTTGTCGCCGACTTACTTCTGGCCGGGCTGCCACTCCTCGGAGGAAGCGAAAGCCTCTTCGAAGGCGTTGGCGAAGGAGCCGAGCGGCGCGGAGATGGTCGAGACGTCGCTCTCGGCTTCAGCCGTCAAGCGGGCGACCTCGCCCTCGTCCATATTGACCGCCTTAATCGAGAGGCCGATGCGGCGCTCTTCGCGGTCAATCTTGATGATACGCGCTTCGACCTCCTGGCCCACCTTGAGGGCATCCTTGACCTTCTCGATGCGCTGATCGGAGATCTGGGAGATGTGCACCAGGCCATCCACGCCATCTTCGAGCTCGATGAAGGCGCCGAAGGAGGCGATCTTGGAGACCTTGCCCTTGACAATCTGGCCGATGTGATAGGTGGAGGCGATGGATGCCCACGGATCGGTCTGGGCCTGCTTGAGGCCGAGGCTGATGCGCTGGTTGGCGGCATCGATCTCCAGGACAATCGCCTCGACCGTCTGGCCCTTCTGCAGCACCTCGGAGGGGTGGTTGATCTTGCGCGTCCAGGACATATCCGAGACGTGGATCATGCCATCGATGCCCTCTTCCATCTCGACGAACGCGCCGTAGGTGGTGAAGTTGCGGACCTTACCGGAGATGCGCGAGCCCACCGGGTAGCGATCCTGGACGGTGTCCCAAGGATTGGCCTCGGTCTGGCGGATGCCCAGGGCGATCTTCTGGTTGGTGGAGTCGATGTTGAGCACCACCACGTCCACCTCGTCGCCGATGTTAAGCACATCGGAGGCGCGGGCAATACGCTTGGTCCAGCTGAACTCGGAAACGTGCACCAAGCCCTCGATGCCGGGCTCGAGCTCGACGAACGCGCCGTAGGGGGCCAGGTTGACCACCTTGCCGCGCAGACGCGACCCGACCGGGTAGCGGCTCTCGATGTTGTCCCAAGGATTGCTCTGCGCCTGCTTGAGGCCCAGGGAGACGCGCTCGCGCTCCAGATCCACATCCAGGATCATCACATCGAGCTCCTGGCCGACCTTGAGGAGTTCGGACGGGTGCTTGATGCGGCCCCAGCTCATATCGGTGATGTGCAGCAAGCCATCCATACCATCGAGGTCCACGAACGCGCCGAAGTCGGTGATGTTCTTGACCTTGCCGTGGACGATCTGCCCCTTCTCGAGCTTGGCGAGCAGGGCGTGCTTCTTCTCGGCCATCTGCGCTTCGAGCAGCTCGCGGCGCGAGACGATGATATTGCGCCGCTCGTCGGAGATCTTGATGATCTTGAAATCCTGCGGCGTGTCGGTGACGTAAATGTCCAGATCGCGCGACGGGTTGACGTCCACCTGCGAGCCCGGGAGGAACGCCTCCACACCATCGACGGCCACAATCATGCCGCCGCGGACCTTGCTCTTGATGACGCCGGAAACCGTGTCGCCTTCCTTGTACTTCGCGAGGATAGCCTCCCAGCGAATCTTCTCATCGGCCTGGCGCTTGGAAACCACCACCATGCCGTTATCCCCTTCGAGGTCAATCAGCAGCACATCGAACGTGTCGCCCACGTTCACCGCTTCCACGTCCTCGAACTCATTGGCGTTAATCGACCCGGCCGACTTGCACCCGATATCCACGAGCACTTCATTGCCGCGCTTGCCGGTGACCTTGCCCTTCACGATCGTGCCAGGCGCCGGAACGCTGTTCTGCTGATCCAACGCGGCGAGCAGTTCGTCGTAGAGAGCACCGGTCTTCTCGACCGCCTTCTGAGGTTTGCGAATAGCCATTTGGCTTTGACTTTCTGTTACGGGCGCGCTCCGCTTGGCTTTCCCGCAGGCTCCGCCGCGCGGTGGTTAAGCACCCGGTTGTTCATAATTCACTCCTCCCACGCAGGAGAAGTCCCCAAACTATACCACACACCTCCCCGCCAATGCAAACCGCCGCCCGCGGCTACTGCTAGCTGTGCGGCCCTAGCGAAGCAGGCGCTGCACAACGCTTACCGGCTGGGCCGCCGGGACGGCGGCCTGCAAAACCTGGTAATGCTAGCTGTTAGCGGCTAGCGATTGGCGCGGGGGGTATGAGGGCAAGAAGCCCCCACCTGGCCGGCGTGCTTCTTTGGGGTGGGGTGTGGTATACTTTGGCCGTAACTCTTTGGCGCGTGCCGCGCCGTCACCCGCGAGCGCGCCCAACAGCCTGCCAACCGCTAACAGCTAGCCGCTAACCGCTAACAACGCTATGACCTTCGACACCATCCTCCGTCAAGCCTCCGTCATCGACGGCACTGGCCGCCCCGCTTTCACCGCCGATATCGGCCTCTGCGGCGAGCGCATCGGGGCCATCGGCGACCTCTCCGGCGCCCAAGCCACCACCGAAATCCCCGCCGCCGGCCTCTGGGCCACCCCCGGTTTCATCGACGTCCACACCCACTCCGATGCCTTCCTCCTCCTCGAGCCCTTCTCCCCCAGCAAGGTCCTCCAAGGCGTCACCACCGAAATCGGCGGCCAGTGCGGCGGCAGCGCAGCCCCCCGCCTCAACGGCGCCCGCCTCCCCTCCGACTGGGAGGCGCAAACCTATCCTCCCCGACCCGGCCGCGAGACCACCGGCCCCAACTGGACCACCGTCGCCGACTTCCGCGAGGCCCTCGCCGCCTGCCACCCCGCCACCAACCTCATCCTCTTTGCCGGCCACAACACCATCCGCAAAGGCGTGATGGGCGATGCCCCCCGCGCCGCCGGCCCCGACGAGGTCGCCGCCATGTGCCGCACCCTCGAGCAGGCCCTCGACGAAGGTGCCTGGGGCATAAGCACCGGTCTGGTCTACCACCCTGGCATCCACGCCACCCCCGAAGAGGTCCTCGCCCTCGCCACCGCCTGCGCCCGCCGCGGCGGCTTCTACGCCACCCACATGCGCAGCGAAGGCGACCGCCTCCTCGAAGCCATCGACGAAGTCCTCGCCCTCACCCGCGCCACCGGCATCCGCACCCAAATCTCCCACCTCAAAACCTCCGGCCGCGCCAACTGGTCCAAACTCCCCGCCGCCCTCGAGAAGATTGAGGCCGCCCGCGCCGAGGGCCTCGCCCTCCACTCCGACCGTTATCCCTACCTCTCCGCCGGCACCGACCTCGACATTGTCCTCCCCGACTGGGCCGCCGCCGGCGGCAACGCCGCCATCCTCCAGCGCCTCGACGACCCGCGCACCTGCGCGCGCATCGCCGCCGAGCTCGACGCCTCCGGCCGCGACCCGGCGGACATTATGGTCGGCGGCACCTGGAGCGCCGCCACCCGCGCCTGCTCGGGCAAGACCATCCGCCAACTGATGGAAGCGACCTGCCGCACAATGGGCACCGTCATCACCTGGATCCTCCGCGAAGACCGCTCCCGCACCGGCGCCTTCTTCTTCGGTATGTGCGAAGAGAACCTCCTCACCATCCTCTCGCAACCCTGGGTGATGCCCGGCTCGGACGCCTCCCTCCGCGCCCCCTGGGGCCCCCTCGGCCGCGACTACCCCCATCCCCGCGCCTACGGCACGCACCCCACCTTCTTCCGCACCCTCACCGAACGCCTCGGCCTCTCCCCCGAAGCCGCCATCGCCCGGATGACCAGCCTCCCCGCCGCCGCCTTCGCCATCCGCGACCGCGGCATCCTCCGCCCCGGCGCCTACGCCGACCTCGCCCTCCTCCACCCCGCCACCTGGCGCGCCACCGCCACCTACGCGCGCCCCCACGCCTTCGCCCTCGGCACCGAAGCGGTCTTCGTCAACGGCTCGCCCATCGTCCTCGGCGGCCAACTCAACCCCTCCGCCCCCCGCAGAGGACGCTTCCTGGAACGATAGGCGGAGAAGAGTCGACAGTAAACAGTCGACTTCGCTCGAGAGCAGCGAGCACAAAAAAGCCCCCGGAGCAACCTCCGAGGGCAAACTGGAGCCAACTGACGGAATCGAACCGACGACCTGCGCATTACGAATGCGCTGCTCTACCTAGCTGAGCTAAGTTGGCAAAACGCCGCGAATAATACCAAAGCCCTGCCCCAAAAGCAAGGCTTTTTTTGCGCCCCGTCCGCCCCCGAGGAGGACCCGCCCCGGGTCGACCTCGAACCCGGGCCTACCTCGAGGCGAACCCGGGGCGGATGGCTACGCAAGAGGAAA
>CAMGJH010000104.1 GCA_946056345.1 uncultured Lentisphaeraceae bacterium
TCGTTGGCGTAGGCGAATAAGGGCTAATCAGCCAGCGCTCCCCCCACCGCTGCGGGTCAACCGAACAACCATACTCAGCCACAAACCGCGCAATCACCTCCCCCAACGCCTCCGCGCCCACAATCACCGGATTGAAAATCTGCGCGTGATAGGGCGAACGCTGCGCCACACCCATCGAACGCGCAGACGCCGTCGGCACCAACACCGGCACAATCGGCCGATCAGCACTAAACTGATGAAAGTTCTTCAAGTCCAGCGCATAATCCAACACCTGCTCCACATCCGCCTGCGCCACCTGCCCCTTCCCCACCTTAAACTCCAAGCAAAAAATCAACCCTCCCAACAGCAACACCACATCAATCCGCTTCCCCAGCCGCGGAATGTCATACTCAAAGAAAAGATACCCATCCGCCTCGCGCCAAGGCTGCAACACCCGCTGCAACAGCGCCACCTCTCCCTCCCACGCCTCCCACGCCGTCGACCGCAATTCCCCGTGGGCCGACGAGACGAGCGCATCGCGAACCGCACTCTCCGCTGTCTCCAAAAACGCCCCCACCCGCGCCGCATACATGCACCGCCTTGATCGCTCGCTCATCTCTCTCCTCCTGCTCTGCCGCGCACCTCGCAACATGCCCCCACTCTACCACATTCTCCCCTCACCCCGCAGCCCCCTTACGCGCTAGGCCCTACCTCAAGGTGGCCTAGGCCCTAGGTCGAGGCGAGGTAGGCCCTAGGTCAATATGAGCCCGGGGCGGATTGGTGGAAAGAGCGCGGCCATTGGAGCGGCCGGGGGGCTAGGCGAGCGCGGCAGCGGGGCGCTATTAAGCGTTTTGCAGGGGTCTGCTCCGCCAGGCCCCCCAGTCCTTAGCCGAAGGGCCCGCAGGGTGCTTCGGCTAAGGACTGGGGGGCGAGGAACTTCCACGAGACAGGGGCAAAAAGACGGCGGCCGCTGGAATGCGCGGCCGCCGCTTTGATGTCTCCCGAAGCGAGGGGGGAGAGATTAGTCGAGGAAGAAGACTTCGTCGCCAATCTTGACTTCGTCCTGCTTCCAATCGGCGAGGATATCGCAGACGATGGTGCCAATATCCTTGGTGACCGAGCGCAGGCGGATCTTGCCGACGAGGCCCTTGGTGTCGCCTTCGCGGCGGAGGAGGTATTCGACCTCGGGCATCTTGCGGTCGCCTTCGTCGCCAATGAGTTCCTTGAGGGCTTCGTCGGTGAGCTTGACGAGGCAGTAGTTGTACTCGTTGTTGACGCGGACAACGGTGCCCTTGACGCCGGCGATCATATTGGCGGTAGCGGCGGTGGGCGCAGAGCCGGTGGAGCCGTTCTTGGCGAACTCCTCGATGACCTTCTTGAGCTTATCGGTCTCGGCCCGGAGGGACTCGACCTCTTCGGTGGCCTTGTCGAGGTCTGCTTGGAGGGACTGCTTGTCGTCTTCGAGCGAGGTAATCTGGCTCTTGAGGCCATTGACCTCACCCTCGATGCGATCCTTCTCGGCCTGGATCTGGGCGACTTCCTCTTCCTTGGCCTGAATGGTCTTGAGGGACTCGCGGCCCTGCTTCTTGACCTTGTTGAGGTCGGCAACGGTCTCTTCATACTCCTCACGGAGCTTGGTGAGCTGGTCACGGATGTTGTTCATCCGGGTGCGCTGGGCGGTGGCCTTCTTGAGGATTTCCGCGAGGGCGTTGGCCTGCGGGGAGCCTTCGGTGACGGGGTTGCCCTGGTAGTCGCGCTCGGGCTTGCCTTCGCCGTCGAGGACATAGGTTTCATCGAGGTCGCTGGGATTGGGGATGGCGTAGCTCTTGCCATCGATCTTCTCGTAGGCCTGCTTATAGGTCTCCCAGAAGTCGGAGGTGTCGGGGGTGATGTCGGCGGTGGCGAGGGTGACGTCGGAGATGTCGCGCGCCTCGTGGTCGCCGGCCACATTGACAATCTCGGGCTCATCGGCCTCGAAGGTGCGGGCGATGCTCTCGGTGAAGGAGCGGAAGGCGGTGTTCCGATCGATCAGCAGGTTTTTCTTGGCATAGCTCGCCATAGCGAACCACAGCGACACGCCATTGAGCATAAGGGTCAGGATGACCAAGATACGCAGAAGAATGTTCATATTTCTACCTCGAGTGTTCGGTTGTAATCTCTCACAACACCTTTAAGTTTAGCGGAAGCTGCGCGCACTTGCAAGACTTTTCTTCACCTAGAGCAAGATATTGTCGATGAGCCGTAGGCCATCCTTGCGGCAAGCGAGGAGGATGGCGGAGGCACCGGGGGCCACTTCTTGCAGGGGGACGAGGGTTTCGGCGTCAACAACGGTGACGTAATCGGGCAGCCAGCCGGCGGCGGTGACGGCCTGGCCGATGGCGGCTTCGAGGGTGGCTGCGCTGCGCTCGCCGGCCTCGACGGCGGCCTTGGCGGCGAAGAGCGAGCGGCTGAGGGAGAGGGCGGTGGCGCGCTGCTCGGGCGTGAGGTAGGTGTTGCGGGAGGACTTGGCCAGGCCGTCGCTATCGCGCACAATGGGGGCGCGGATGATTTCGATGGGGAAGTTCAGGTCGCGCACCATCCGGCGGATGACGGCCACCTGCTGGAAATCCTTCTGCCCGAAGACCGCGACATCGGGGCCGACGATGTTGAAGAGCTTGGCGACCACGGTGCAGACGCCGCGGAAGTGGATCGGCCGCTGCGCGCCGCAGTAGCCCTTGGAGAGAAGCGTCTCGTCGACCCAGGTGCTCGCGTCCTGCGGGTACATATCAGCAGGCTGCGGGAGGAAGCAGGCGGCGGCGCCTTCGGCCTGGCAGAGGGCGAGGTCGTCGGCCTCCTTGTGCGGATAGGCATCGTAATCCTCGTTGGGGGCGAACTGCGTGGGATTGACGAAGATAGAGACCACGACCGCGTCGCAGCGCTTGCGCGCCTCGCGAATGAGCGAGAGGTGGCCTTCGTGGAGGTAGCCCATCGTGGGGACCAGGCCGATGATGCGCCCAAGGCGCTTCTGCTCCACGCACCAGGCGTGCAGGTCAGTGGGGGAGGTGAAGGTTTGCATCGTGCTTCCTTTCAATTAGTGTAGGCGCGCGCCGGGGGCGGTGGGGGTGACCGGCTGCATCACGCGGAAGGAGCCGTCGGGATCGGTGGAGGCCACGATCATCCCTTCCGAAACGCCAAAGCGCATCTTGCGCGGGGCGAGGTTGGCCACCATCACCACCTGCTGGCCGATGAGCGCCTCGGGCGCGTAGCTCTTGCGAATGCCGGCGAAGACGTTGCGCGGCTTGGCTTCGCCCACATCGAGCGTCAGGTGCAGCAACTTATCCGAGCCCTCGACCGCCTCGGCGGTGAGGACGGTGGCCACGCGCAGGTCCACCTTCGCGAAGTCCTCGATGGAGATGGTCTCGGCCAGCGGCTCGGGGAAGACGGTTTCGGCGGGCTTGGTGGCCAACTGCCGCGCGCCCTTCTTCGCGTCCTTCTCGGTCAAGGTCTTGGCAGTCTCCTTGAGGGTCTCCTTGGAGGCCTCGACCATTGCCTCGACGGCCTTGGGGTCGATGCGCGCGGCCAGGTGCTCGTAGGCGCCAATCGCGCCGCCCTCGAGGCGCTTCTCGGCATCGGCAAAGGTGTAGGGCGCCTCACCAAAGAGCTTCTCGACCTTCTCGGTGTAGCTCGGGAGGATAGGCTTGAGGGCGATGGCCATCAGGCGGAAGAGGTTCAGCGTGCCGGTGAGGACCGCGCGCGTGGCCTCGACATCTTCCTTGACCAGCTTCCAGGGCATCTTCGCGTCGAAGAGCTGATTGGCCTTGTCGGCCCACTCGCGCACGAGGACCATCGCGCGGCAGAAGTCGCGCTTCTCGTAGGCGGCGAGGACTTCGGGCAACTGGGCGCGGCATTCGGCCAGGAGCGCGCGGCTCTCGAGGTCCATCGCGCCGAGGGTGCCGCCACAGCTCTTGTTGATCATCTGCGCGCCGCGAGAGGCGAGGTTGGTGATTTTGCCGACGAGGTCGGAGTTCACGCGGCCGACGAAGTCCTGCAGGTTGAGGTCCATATCGTCGACCGTGCCATTGAGCTTGCAGGCGTAGTAGAAGCGCAGGGCCTGGGCAGGCAAGTGCTTGAGGTAGGTGGCGGCGGAGACGAAGGTGCCCTTGCTCTTGCTCATCTTCTCGCCATTCACCTGCAGGAAGCCGTGGACGAAGACCTGCGTGGGCGTGCGCCAGCCGGCATTCTCCAGCAGCGCCGGCCAGAAGAGGCAGTGGAAGCGGATGATGTCCTTGCCGATGAAGTGGTAGACCTCGGCCTTGGGGTCCTGCCACCAGGCCTCGAGGGTCTCGCCGCGGGCCTTGGCCCAACGCTCCAAAGTGGCCATATAGCCCACCGGCGCGTCGAGCCACACATAAAAGAACTTGTCCTGCTCGCCGGGGATGGCGAAGCCAAAGTAAGGCTTATCGCGTGAGATATTCCAACCGCGCAGAGGCTCGTTGAACCACTCGAGGAGCTTGCCGGCGGTGGCCGCGTCGGTATGGGCGGGGATCCAGGCCTTGAGGAAGTCACGGAAGGGCTCGAGCTCGAAGAAGAGCTGCTCGCTTGCGCGCATCACCGGCTTCCCGCCGCAGACCGCGCAGTAGGGCTCGACGAGCTCATTGGCGTTGTAGGTGGCGTTGCACACTTCGCAGCCGTCGCCATACTGGTCCTTCGCGCCGCACTTCGGGCAGGTGCCCTTGACGAAGCGCCCGGGCAGAAACATCCCGCAGTGCTCGCAGTAGAGCTGCTCAACGCTCCGGCGGGAGATGAGGCCGCGCTCCTTCAAGCGCAGGTAGATGGACTCGGAGAGCGCGCGGTTTTCGTCGCAATTCGTCGAGCCATAGAGGTCGAAGCCCATCTCGAAGGCGCCGAACTCCTTGACGCGGGCGCGGTAGGAACGGTTAATCAGCGCCTCGGGGGTGATGCCCTCCTTGCGCGCGCGGATCATAATCGGCGTGCCATGCGTATCGTCCGCGCAGACGTAGACGCAGTCGTGGCCCATCATCTTCTGATAGCGCACCCAGAAGTCCGTCTGCAAATACTCCACCAAATGACCCAGGTGCAGCGCCCCGTTCGCATACGGCAGCGCGCTCGTCACCACAATCTTCCGCTTCTCCATCGTTCTCTCTCCTTAGTAAGCAAAGTCGACAGTCATCAGTCGACAGTCGACAGGGCTGGCGCTCGCTGTGCCCTGCCCGTCTGAGCCGTTAAAACCGCTCCACTTGTCCATCCGCACTCCGTCACGTCCGCGCGAACCGTTCAC
>CAMGJH010000105.1 GCA_946056345.1 uncultured Lentisphaeraceae bacterium
CGTCTTATTGGCAATAAGGCCCCGTCTTATTAGCAATAAGGCCCCGTCTTATTGGTAATAAGGCCCCGTCTTATTCATTCACTCCGCCCCGGGCTCAAATTGAACCCGGGCCTACCTCGAGTCCAATCCGGGGCGGATGCAAAACGCCCCCGGCCCGGGCCCAAAACGAACCCGCCCCGGGTCGAGGGTCAACCCGGGCCTACCTCGAGGCCAACCCGGGGCGGATGCAAAAACGGGCCTCGCACAGTCCCTCCCCCAGCCAATCCGTCGCGGCACGCGCGCTGTCAGCTGTCCGCTGTCGGCTGTCCGCTGGCTCGCGCAGCGAGCCCGCCCGTCGCGGCACGCGCCCTGTCGACTGTCCACTGTCGACGGTCGACTCGCTCGCTCCGCGAGCCGCCGCGCAAGCACGCGCGCGCGGGTTGTGATACACTATGCGCCCGTTTTCAACGAAGGACGAGCCTTATGGAAGAGAAGTATCCGTTTAACGCGATTGAACCGAAGTGGCAGAAGTATTGGGACGAGCACGGCACCTTCCGATGCGATGCGCACGACGAGAGCAAGCCGAAGTTCTACTGTCTGACGATGTTCCCCTACCCCAGCGGTCACATGCACGTGGGGCACGGGCGCAACTATATTATGGGCGATGTGATCACCCGCTACAAGAAGATGCTCGGCTACAACGTCCTCTCGCCCATGGGCTGGGACTCCTTTGGTCTGCCGGCGGAGAATGCGGCCAAGAAGTTCCACGTCCACCCGCACAAGTGGACGATTGAGAACATTCAGGAGATGAAGCGCCAGGTGCGCTCGTGGGGCGTGGGCTACGACTGGGAGCGCGAGATTGCCACCTGCCACCCCGATTACTATAAGTGGACCCAGTGGGTCTTCCTGCAGGCCTACAAGCTGGGCGTGGCCTATCAGAAGGAAGCGCCGGTGAACTGGTGCCCGCTCTGCACCAACCTGGCCAACGAAGAGGTGACCGCCGATGGTCACTGCGTCCGCTGCGGCCGCCCGGTGGAGAAGAAGAACCTGAAGCAGTGGTTCTTCCGCATCACGGCCTATGCCGACCGTCTGCTCAAGGATCTGGACCTGCTTGAGGGCTGGCCGGAGAAGGTCCGCCAGATGCAGGCGAACTGGATTGGCAAGTCGCAGGGCGCGAAGGTGAACTTCAAGGTGACGGAAACGGGCGATGACTGCCCGGTCTACACCACCCGCCCAGACACCATCTTCGGCGTCACCTTTATGGCCATCGCCCCGGATCATCCGCTCTTGAAGAAGCTGCTGCCCGGGACGGCGAAGGAGGCCGAGGTCAAGGCCTTTACCGAAAAGCTCGCCAATATCCCCGCCGCCGAGCGCTTCTCCGACGCGCTGGCCAAGGAGGGCGTCTTCACCGGCTTCCACGTCACCAACCCCTATAATGGCGATAAGGACATCGAGCTGTGGGTGACGAACTATGTGGTCTCCGATTCGGGCACCGGCATCGTGATGGCCGTCCCCACCCACGACCAGCGCGACTGGGACTTCGCCACCAAGTACGGCATCGCCAAGAAAATCGTCATCCAGAACCCCGAGCAGACGCTCTCGCTCGAGACGATGACCGCGGCCTATGTGGAGGACGGCACGCTCGTGGCCTCCGGCCCCTTCGATGGCCAGCCCAACCGCCAGGCCCTCAAGGCGATTATCGAGTTCGGCGCGCAGGAGGGCTTTGCCGAGGCCACCACCAACTTCCGCATTCGCGATTGGAATGTGGCCCGCCAGCGCTACTGGGGCGCGCCCATCCCGATTGTCCACTGCCCGCACTGCGGCGCAGTGCCGGTGCCCGAGGATCAGCTCCCCGTGCGCCTGCCCGATGACGTGGACTTCAAGAGCGACCAGGGCAACCCCCTCGCCCGCCACGAAGGCTTCATCAACACCACCTGCCCCAAGTGCGGTGCCCCGGCCAAGCGCGAGACCGATACCCTCGCCCAATGGCTCTGCTCGTGCTGGTACTTCCTGCGCTACATCGATGCGCGCAACGAGCACGCCCCCTTCGATAAGGCCCTGGTGGATAAGTGGATGCCCGTGGACCAGTACATCGGCGGCGTCGAGCACGCCGTGCTCCACCTCCTCTACTCGCGCTTCGTCGTCAAAATCCTCAACGATGCCGGCGCCCTCGATTGCGTCGAGCCCTTTAAGGCCCTCTTCACCCAGGGGATGATTTGCAAGCGCTCCGAGAAGGACGGCAAGCTCTACAAGATGTCCAAGTCCGTCGGCAACGTCGTCTCCCCCGACGACCTCATCCGCGACTATGGTGCCGACACCGTCCGCCTCTATACCCTCTTCATCGGCCCGCCCGAGCTCGACGCCGAGTGGCAGGATGCCTCCATCCAGGGGCCCTACCGCTTCCTCTGCCGCCTCTGGAAGAAGGCCTACGATGCCAAGGCCATCGTCCCGGCCGAAGAGACGCCCGTCGACGGCGCGGCCCTCACCCCCGCCGAGCGCGACCTCTGGCGCAAGCTCCACCAGACCCTGCAAAGCGTGACCGACTCCATCGAGCACGGCTTCCGCTTCAACACCGCCATCGCCCAGCTGATGGAGTTAATGAACACCGCCGACAAGGCCAAGATCGGCCCGGACTCCTCCGCCGCCGCCAAGGCCCTCCTGCGCGAGACGGTCGTCACCATCGCCCGGATGATGGCCCCCATCACCCCGCACATCGCCGAGGAGATTTGGGCCGAGTTCGGCTGCCAGCCCGAGGGCGTGATGAACGCCGGCTGGCCCAAGGTCAACCCCGAGGCACTGAAGGAAGACTCCTTGCAGATCATCCTCCAGGTCAACGGCAAGATGCGCGGCAAACTCACCGTCCCCGCCGGCCTCTCGCGCGAGGAACTCGAGGCCGCCGCCCGCGCCTCCGAGGAGGTCAAGCGCTTCACCGAGGGCCAGACCATCGTCAAGGTCATCGTGGTCCCCGGCAAGCTCGTGAACGTGGTGGCCAAGTAAGGTATAAGACCTGATGCGGCAAGGTCGGCCACATTTAGTGCAGTACCAAGGGTCTAAACGGCTCTTGGCCCCTCAGATTGTCCGATACTTGCCGCGCCACTTTAACCGTCTTCTGGAGCCATTCGCCGGTATGGCGGCGATTTCCATTGCTGCGGCCGCAGAGGGGCATGCAATGCACTACCTTCTCAACGACTTGAATACCCCAGTGATGCGCCTTTTGGAGGAAGCGATCACGCAACCCCGTCGGCTCATCCGAGAGTACGAGAAGGTGTGGAAGGGGCAATTCGATTATCCCGGTGGTCATCTTGAGCATTACTACGCCATCCGCGAGCTTTTCAATGCCGGCGAGACCATGCCCGCGCACATGCTTTACCTTTTAGCACGTTGTGTTAAAGGGTCCGTGCGTTATGGACGTGACGGAAACTTCAACCAGTCCCCCGACAAACGCCGCCACGGAACTAGCCCGCAGACACTTGCCTTGAGCGTCTTGCCCCTTTCATCACTCCTAACGGGCAAGACTACCTTTTCTGCGCTTGATTATCGTGAGTTTCTGAAACAAGCACAGCCAGGAGATGTGGTGTATATGGACCCGCCCTACCAAGGCGTTTCCAGTGTCCGAGACACTCGCTACATTTCAGGCGTTTCTTACGAGGCGTTTGCCGAAGCCGTAGAAGACTTGGAGAGTCGCAACATCGATTATCTCATCAGCTATGACGGCAGTTGCGGAGAGAAGGCTTATGGCAAAGACTTGCCAACTTCCTTGCGGTGCACCAAGGTGATGTTGAAGGCCGGCCTTTCCAGTCAAGCGACCTTGCTTGGACGTAAGGCTGTCACCTATGAGGCGCTTTATGTCAGCAATCGGCTTCTCGCCAACGCCCGCCCTCTCCCACAACAAGAAACGTTTTTAGAGGCGCTCGCGTGAATAAAATCTCCAAGGCATTCCGTGCATACCTCAATGCCGTGACCGCGCAGCGCCCGCGCACCGTCATTCAGCACCTGCTTAAGCATGGCCACATCACTTCCCAAGAGTTGCAAGACCTCTATGGCTATAACCATCCGCCACGCGCCATCCGTGATGTGCGAGAGCTCGGCATCCCTATTATAACCTATCGGATTGAAGGGAAGCATGGGCGACATATAGCAGCCTACAAGTTTGGCGATCTGACCAGCTCTCCGCCGCAATCTACCGCTAAGCATGCGGGGCGAACGGCACTCACAAAAGCGCTCAAAGAAGCGCTTATTGAACGATATGGAGCGAAGTGCGCTATCTACCTTGAAGAAATGGATGCCGCGACATTACAGGTCGATCATCGCATTCCCTATGAAGTCGGCGGGGAGGTGAAAGCAGGAGATGTTGAGCAATTCATGCTTCTTAGTCCTTCGGCCAACCGTGCAAAGTCTTGGGCCTGTGAGCATTGCGAAAACTGGACACGGAAGGAAGTTTCTTTCTGCCTCCGCTGTTTTTGGGCGCATCCTGAGCAATATACCCACATCGCAGGACGCGCAGAGCGTGCGTTGCAGGTCCTTTTCACGGGGAACGAGGTGGCTGATTACGAAGCGCTTGTGCGCCTTTCTGGTGCAACCTCCGCCCAAGCCACCCTCAAACGTATTCTCCACAATTATTTAGACCGAAAGGATTCCCAGTCATGACTAAGGGTCTTTCGTTGCTTTCCGGCGGGCTCGATTCGATGCTCGCCATCTGCGTCTTGCGCGACCAGGGTGTCCACATGGAAGCCGTGGTCTTCAAGAGCCCCTTCTTTGGCACCAAGGCCGCCGAGAAGGCCGCCGCGCAGCTCAAGGTGCCGCTGCATATCGTCGACTTCACCGACGAGATCCTCGCCCTGGTCCGCCACCCGCCGCACGGCTTTGGCGGGGCAATGAATCCGTGCATCGACTGCCACGCCGCGATGATCCGCCGCGCGGGCGAGCTGATGCGTGAGTGGGGCTTCGACTTCGTCTCCACCGGCGAAGTGCTCAACCAGCGCCCGATGTCGCAGAACCGCAAGAGTCTGGAGACGGTGGCCGAGAGTTCAGGGCTCAAGGGCCTGCTCCTGCGCCCGCTCTCCGCCCAGCACCTCACCCCCACCCTCCCCGAGGAGGATGGCCGCGTGGACCGTACGCGCCTCCTGGACCTCCAGGGCCGCCAGCGCCAAGCGCAGATGGCCCTAGCCCAGCACTTTGGCCTCTTGGAATATCCCTCCCCGGCCGGCGGCTGCCGCCTCACCGGAAAGGGCTTCTGCCGCAAGTTGCGCGTCCTCT
>CAMGJH010000106.1 GCA_946056345.1 uncultured Lentisphaeraceae bacterium
GAGCTTGGAGGCGTGCGAGAAGATGTCGTGGGCCAGGGCGGAGACTTCGAGGTTGAGGAGGCCGGAGAGATACTCGGCCATATTGCGGTCAACATCGGTGGTGGTGGGGGACTGAAGGGCAAGGGTGTCGGTGATGATGGCCGAGAGGAGGAGCCCGGCAATGGCCGGGGTGAGGGTGGCCTTCTGCTCTTGGTAGAGGCAGGCCACGACGGTGGCGGTGGAGCCGACAACGCGGTTGATGAAGTTGATGGGCTCGTGAGTGGGGAAGTTGCCGAGCTTGTGGTGGTCGATAATCTCGATGATGTGGAATTGGTCCATCCCTTCCACGGCCAGCGAGAGCTCATTGTGGTCGACCATAATGATGTCGAGGTTCGGCTGCTTGTAGAGGTCGCGCTCGTTAATCGTGCCGATGACATGCCCCTCGCCGTCGGTGACCGGGAGCGAACGGGTGGGAGAAGCCTGGACGGCGGGGAGAATGTCGCGCACCAGATCGTCGGCCTTGACGGCTTGGATCTCGTCGGTAGTCAGGGCGCTGACGGGCATCGAGTAGAGCGTCAGGTAGATGGTGCTGGCGATGTCGTAGGGGGAGATGAGCACGGAGATGCCGGCGGCGTTGGCCTTCTCGAACATCTCCTTGGGGAGGGGCTGGGCACCGGTGAGGACGATGGCGCGGACCTTATAGCGAATGCAGAGGTCGAGGATGGAGCAGCGGTTCTCGACCACGGCGATGGCGTTGGTGGGCAGCTCGGTCTTGAGGACCTGCTCGAAGACCTCCTTGGTCGACCCGGCCACCAGAATGCGGCTCTTGATGACCGCATCGCCGTTGAAGGTGAGCAGCGGCTGGGCGCGCAGGGTCTTAATGAGCAGGTTGATGCTGGTGGGGATGATGGCCTTGCGGTGGGGATCGGTCTTGTGGATGATGTTCTCGGTGAAGGTGTTGTGCGAGAGGAAGACGCGGTAGCGGCCCTCGCCATCGACCACCGGGATGGCCGGCAGGCGACCGTGGTCCATCAGCTCGAGCGCGTCCCACAGGGCGCTATTCTCCGGGACGGTGGCGGGCTTGCCCTCGGGTAGGAAGTAGCCTACCTTGGGAAGCAGATCAGGCATCAGCGTTGGGGGCTCAACGTCGAATCGGCGGAGGATGTATTCTGTCTGCGGGGTCAGGCGACCGGCGCGGGCGGGGGTACAGTTGGTGTAGCCTTGCTGGCGCTTGAGGGCGGCGTAGGCGATGGCCGAGACAATGGAATCGGTATCCGGATTGCGGTGGCCGATGACGATGGTGGGGCGCTGGAAGTCAGTCATAGCGTTCCTTGGGTTCTCTAATTGCGGTCGAAAGCGACGATTTGCTTGGCTCCGGGGGCAGGCGGCGTGACGAAGCGTTCGCCGACGGTCAGCGGGTGGCCGCAGAGCCAGGCGACCGCCTCCATCGGTTTACCGCCCTCGGATTGAACCCGCGTCAGGCGCAGCGCGCCATCGACCGTGCGCACCAAGATGCCGGGCTTGCCGGCCTCCAGGATGGTGCCCGGGGCGGCCTTCTCGCGGGCGAGGTCGATGGGCTCGGCGTGGGCGGTGAGGATCTTGAGCATCTTGCCGTGCTCTTTGTGGCCGTCAGGCATATAGGTGAAGCAGGAGGGCCAGGGAGTGTAGGCGCGAAGCTTGCGGAGGTTAAAGTCGGTCGGGTCGGTCCAGTGGAGCAGCCCATCGCTCTTGCGGATTTTGTAGGCGGTGGTGACGAGTTTGGGGTCTTGGGGCGTGGGCTTGACCTTGAAGAAGGCCCAGAGGGGCAAGACGCGGATCAGGAGGTCGGCCCCCAGGTCGGCCAGGCGGTCGTGGAGGGTCTCGAGGGTGTCGTCGTCGCGGATGGGGGTCTTGGCCGTCATCAGGATGGGGCCAGAGTCCATCCCCTCATCCATCAACATCGCCGTGGCACCGGTCTCGCGGTCTCCGGCCAGGAGGGCGGCGTGGATGGGCGACGCCCCGCGGTAGCGCGGCAGAAGCGAGAGATGGATGTTGATGCAGCCCATCGTCGGGATATCCAAGAGCCGCTTGCTGAGGAACTGCCCATAGGCCACCACCACGATGACATCCGGCAACCAGGCGGCTATCTGCGCCAGGCTCTCGGGGGTGTTGACCCGCTCGGGCGTGAGACAGGGAATGCCCGCCTTGGTGACGAAGGCCTTGCAGGCGCAGGGCGTCAGGTGCTTGCTCCGCCCGGCGGGCTTATCGGGCTGCGTCACGCAGCCAACCACCTGCAGGTGCTCTTGCTCCTGCGCCAAACGTTCAAGCATCGTCGCGGAGAGGTCCGCCGATCCCATAAAGACAACGCGTATCATTGCGCGGCTCCTTTCTGTGGACCGTAGCGCCGCACTAGGTGCAAGAAGACGTTTGCTACGGCCTCATCTGCCTCAATGAGCGAGGAGGCTCCAAAGCGCACAGCCGTGCGCATACACTCGTAGGCCCGGGCTTCATCCCCGGTGCCATAATAGAAAAGGGCAATTCCCAGCCACACGCGGCCGGACTGCGGCTCGGCCTTGACGGCGCACTGCAGCAGTCCCAGGGCCAACTGCCGCTCGCCGAAGGTCTGCGCAAGGCCCGATGAAGCCACCAACTCCGCCCCCGAGAGAGTCGGCCAGACGGCCTCAGGCACGCGCCGCAGAAGGGCCATTGCCGGCTCGCTCTTGCGCAGACGCTGCAGGGCGATGCACCCATCGCGCGCATCCCCAGCGGTCAAATCGGCGGCGGCGACCACCTGCTCCCAGTAGGCGGCGGCGATCTCGTGGCGGTCGAGCGCCTCGGCGGTGCGGGCCAGGTTGCAGATGTCGGCGGTGGAGGCCTCTTTATCGCGCACCTTTTGGGTCAAGGCGCGGAAGGTGGCATCGGCCTTCCTGAGTTCTTCCACGCGCGCCAGGGCCGCATTTGCGCGCGTGTTGCCGCTATCCACGCGCAGATACTGCCGCAACATCCGCCCGGCCACCGCGAAGCGCGCCTGGGGCAGGAGTGACTCTTGCAGGTAGCGGAAGAGGGCATCGGGCGAAATCGGGAAGAGGACCATCGCCTCGCCGAAAGCCCGCTCGGCCGCCTCGGCCTGACCGTTGCGCGCATAGATCCCGGCCTGCGAGGAGCGCAACTTCGAGAAGCTCTTCTGCGCGGCGAAGTCCCGCCCATACCCCGCACGCGTGATGAGCCGGCGCACCATCCAATCCCAGAAGTCGTCATTCCGGGCGCGGTCGATTGCCAGGTCGCGCCCCTCCGCTTCGCGCCGCAGCCGCATCGCCAACCCCGCCGGCTCGAGCACCGCATCCATCCACGGCATCCGATAACTCTCCTCCAGGTAGAAGTCCCGCTCGGGGTTCCGCTCCCAAATCTGCCGCGCCAACTCCTCGCAAATCTCCATCACGGCCGCCGAACCGCTAATCTGCACGCGCCCATTGACCTCGGTAATCTTCCCGCGCGAGGTGCGCTGCCCGGCCAGGACCGCGTCGGTGTAATCGGTAAAGGCCGTGCGAACCTCGTCGGCGGTCGGGAGCCAAAGCTGCTCGCCATAGAGGTCGCGCTCCACATTCATATAGGTGGGGTCGGCCAAGGCATTCTGCGTGAGCACGCAGATGTCGGGCCGGAAGCCGACGGCGTAGGCCAGGTAGGTGGGCACGAAGCGCCCGGCATCCGTCCCGCCAAAGTAGACCGCGCCCGGGCTCATCGGCGGCGGCCAGAAGGGATCCGGGAGCGGCTCTTCGTCGGTCCCGACCTCGGCAAGAATCTGCCCGGCACCGCCCATCATATAGGCCCCGAACTGCCAACCGAAGTCGTGGCCCGTCTGTTCGGCGGCCCCGACGCGTTGGACCAACTCGCGGTCGCGGAAGTTCTCCACCATCGGCCCCAGCGCCACGGCCGCGGCCAGCACAGCTGCCCCAATCGCCGCTGCGCGCGCGCCGCGCCACTTGGCCAGCCCCACCGCCGCCAAGGCCAGGCCGTAGCCAATCCACACCGCGAAGAGTTGGTGCGAGGTAATGAACTTGACCTTTTGGATGAAGCCATCCTGGATGTCCCCCGTCGGGTTCGCCAACGCCACCAGCACTGCCGACATCATGACAAAGAGCCCCACCGTCACCCACGGCCACAGGCGCATCCCCCGCTCCGGCTGCGCCCGCCGCCCCGCCAGCCCCAACGCGCCGGCCAGTCCGGCCGCCCCTAGGGCCATCCCCAACCCCATAAACTGCAGCCGCAGGTCGCCCAAATAGACCCACAGCTGCCGCAGATAGGCCATCGAGCAGATACTCGCCGGCGAAATCGCCTCGTACTGTCCGCGCGAGACCGCGTGCTTAAAGCCCTCCCAAGTCCGCGCATAGCCCCAATTCATCCCTGGGTTCAGCGTGTCCGAGACCAGCGGCATATACCCATAGACCGCGAGCCCGGCCTCGGCCGCGCCAATCGTTCCGGCCACCCACTTCCCGCCCGGCAAGAGCCGCCACGCCAACGCCAGCACCACCCCATTCCACGCAATCGGCCACCAGAACCACCCCGTCGTCGGATGCGTGAGCCCCATCATCAGCCCCTGCGCCATCAACGCTAGCGCCCCCACCTGCCCCGCGCTCACCACAAAGGCAAAGCGCCGCGCCCGCCGCCATCGCCAACAGAGCGCCCACAGCCCACCCAACGCCACCGCGTGCACGGCCCAGGCTGGGCCAAAGCCATAAAGCGTTCCGCCAAAGTCCGCCGGCAACTCCCGCGCGGCAAAGCGCCAAGCCGAGAGGGCCAAGAGCGCGCCAAGGAGTCCAGCCAAGATCCCCAACTCCCGCCACCGGCCTCGGGGCCGCACCCACGCCACGGCCGCCATCGCCAGGAGCGTCCCCGCCAGCGCCCCGTAGAGCCACACCGGCGCTAGCGCCCCGGGATAGCGCACCTCAACCGCCGCCTCCGGCCGCAAAATCACCGGAGCCCCCGGCGTCGAGAAAGCATCCGCGCTCTCCATCGCCCCCAAGTGTAAGAGGTAAATCGTTAGCCCCAACGGCACGGCCGCCGCCAGAAAACTCCGCGCCAGGCGCCACCGCCGAATTGCCACCATCGCCCCCAACGGCACCGCCGCCAGCAGCAACACCTGGTAGTTCGTCAGCCCCAACCCAAAGACCAACCCCAGCCACACCAAGGTCCGGCTCCGCCGCCGCACCAGCCAATCCAGCGCCAAAAGCATCACCAGCGAGACAAAGAG
>CAMGJH010000107.1 GCA_946056345.1 uncultured Lentisphaeraceae bacterium
GTTGCCCCTCGACCCGGGCCGGGTTGACCTCGAGGTAGGCCCGGGTTCGTTTTTGGCCCGGGGCGGGTGGGTTTTGCACGGGCTGCTTTGTAGGCCGTGCTGAGCCTCGCGCGTGGGCGCGCGTACGCAATAATATAGAGGTAGGGGGGCGGATCGTTTACGACGGGGTAGGGAAGGGTGCTGATTACGCAGCGCGAAAAAAGTGCTTGACTTTGGGGGAGTGCCGTGCTATTATGCGGGAACTTTCTTATGGCGAAGTGTCTCCGCGGCACACGTTATGAGCAAGTGCAAGGGCATCCGCGAGGATGCGTTTGTTCGCGCCTATGTAGCTCAGTAGGTAGAGCACTTCCTTGGTAAGGAAGAGGTCGCCGGTTCGATTCCGTTCATAGGCTCCATACACAGGAAACCAACCACTTCTGTTCACAGGAGAAGAGAAAATGGCTAAAGAGAACTTCGAGCGCGGTGATAAGGTCCACGTCAACGTGGGCACCATCGGCCACGTCGACCACGGCAAGACCACCCTTACCGCTGCTATCACCCACGTGCAGGCCCTCAAGGGGCTGAGCGCCGAGATCAAGTACGACGAAGTCGCTAAGGCTTCCGAGTCTGCCGGCCGCCGCGATGCCAAGAAGATCGTGACGATCGCCACCGCGCACGTTGAATACTGCACCCCCACCCGCCACTACGCGCACGTTGACTGCCCCGGCCACGCCGACTACGTCAAGAACATGATCACCGGCGCTGCTCAGATGGACGCCGCGATCCTCCTCTGCGCTGCTGACACCGGCGTTATGCCCCAGACCCGTGAGCACGTGCTGCTCGCCCGTCAGGTCGGCGTGCCCAAAATCATCGTTTTCCTTAACAAGATCGACCTCGTGGATGATCCCGAGCTCCTCGACCTCGTCGAGATGGAAGTGACCGAGCTCCTCGAGAAGTATGGCTACGAGGGTTCGCCCATCATCCGTGGCTGCGCCTATCCCGCCACCCAGGCCCAGAGCGCCGACGATCCCGCTTGCAAGTGCATCGACGAGCTGATGGACACCCTGGACACCTACATCCCTGATCCGGTCCGCCTCGTCGACCAGGCCTTCCTGATGCCGATCGAAGACGTCTTCTCCATCGAAGGCCGCGGCACCGTGGTCACCGGCCGTGTCGAGCGTGGCACCATCAAGGTTGGCGAAGAAGTCGAGATCGTCGGCATCAAGCCCACCCAGAAGACCACCGTCACCGGCGTTGAGATGTTCCGCAAGCTCCTCGACCAGGGCCAGGCCGGCGACAACATCGGCTGCCTGCTCCGTGGCACGAAGAAGGAAGAGGTCGAGCGCGGTATGGTGCTCGCCAAGCCCGGTTCGATCACCCCGCACACCGAGTTCACCGGCAACGTCTACGTCCTCACCAAGGAAGAAGGCGGCCGTCACACCCCGTTCTTCAAGGGCTATCGTCCCCAGTTCTACTTCCGCACCACCGACGTGACCGGCGACATCACCCTCCCCGAGGGCACCGAAATGGTCATGCCTGGCGATAACATCTCCATCACCGTGAAGCTGATCGCCCCGGTCGCTCTCGAAGAGAAGATGCGCTTCGCCATCCGCGAAGGCGGCAAGACCGTCGGCGCCGGTACGGTCGACAAGATCATCAAGTAAGCTCCTTCCTGTGAACAGCTTAGCCCTGGGGTGGCCAACCCCACCCCAGGGTTACTTTTCAAGGACGGGAAGAAAGGGATAGACAATGCCCCGCGAACTCGCAATTCTGGCCTGCACCGAGTGCAAGCGCCGCAATTACACGACGACCCGTAACAAGAAGACGCAGACCGAGCGCGTTGAGCTCATGAAGTTCTGCCCCTTCGAGAAGAAGCGCACGCTTCACCGCGAGACGAAGTAAGCTTCCTCGCGCAAACCCATTTGCCAATAGGGTGGTAGTTCAATGGCAGAGCAGCAGTCTCCAAAACTGCCTATGGGGGTTCGACTCCCTCCCACCCTGCCATAAGTAAACCGGACGCACAGACCATGATTAAGAAAGTCGGACAGTTCTTCTCTGACGTCATTCTCGAGGGTAAGCGCGTGACGTGGCCCGCCCGCCGCGAGCTTGTCGATTCCTCGGTCGTGGTGCTTCTCTTCATCGTCATTTTGGCTGTGGTCATTATGTGCTGCGATGAGGCAATCCGGAAGGTGCTTGCCTGGATTCTCGGGTAAGCGGCACAGTTAGCAGGACGCAAGCGCAATGGCAGATCAGCTCCCCAAGCAGTGGTACGTTCTCCAGACCCTCACCGGCCAGGAGCAGAAGGCGCAGCGTCAAATCGTCGCACAGGTCCGCACCGCCGGCTTGTGCGACCGCTTCGACATCCCCGAAGAAGCGAAGAAGGGCGAAGACCTGAACGACTTCAATGTGGTGGTTCCCACCGAGAAGTATCAGGAAATCAAGGATGGCAAGAAGCGCCTCATCACGCGCAAGAGCCTGCCGGGCTATGTCATCGTCCACATGGCGCTCTACCACGACGAGGCCCTCAAGCATCTTGATCAGGACCTGTGGCAGTTTATCCGCGCCATCCCCGGCGTTATCGGCGTGCTTGGCGGCACCAGCACCAAGCCCCGCCCGATTACCGATGAAGAGGCCAGCAACATGCTCAAGCGCGCTGCGGCCGAAGAGGCGAAGAAGCCGCGCCTCAGAGTGAATTTCCAAGTTGGAGAGGTGGTTCGCGTCACGGAAGGTGCATTTATGAACTTCAATGGCACGATCACCCAAATCGATCCTGACAGTGGGCGGTTGCAGATTTCCGTCTCAATCTTCGGACGCAGCGCCCCTGTCACGCTTGAATACTGGCAAGTCGACCGGATTACCGACCGACCCGAGGGCGTCTAACGCCCTCTGCCTGTCTTCTGGCGTCACGTTGACGGCCGTGCGTTTGGACCGGGTTAGGATCCCCGGGAGCGCGACATAAGACAAAAAGGACCATATCCATGGCAAAGAAAGTGACTGGGATGATTAAGCTCCAGATTCCCGCTGGGGCCGCCAATCCCGCACCGCCCGTGGGCCCCGCGCTGGGTTCCCAGGGCGTCAACATTATGGCGTTCTGCAAAGAGTTCAACGCCAAGACCCAGGACAAGGGCGGGATGGTCATCCCCGTGGTGATCACCGTCTACGCCGACCGCTCTTTCACCTTCATCCTGAAGAGCCCGCCGGCCTCGGCCCTCATCAAGAAGTACGCCAACCTCCCCAAGGGCTCGGGCAAGCCGAACACCGAGAAGGTCGGCAAGATCACCCGCGCCCAGATTGCCGAGATCGTCAAGATCAAGGCCGCGGACCTGAACGCCACCGACCCGGAGGCCGCCGCCCGTATGATCGAGGGCACCGCTCGCCAGATGGGCGTTGAGGTTATTGACTGAGGAGCGTGACCATGGCTAAGCACAGCAAGAAATACCAGGACGCGCTCAAGCAGGCCCCCAAGGCTGCTGTTACCCTTGAGGAGGCCGTGGCCTTCATCAAGGCGCACCCCGGCGCGAAGTTTGATGAAACCGTCGACGTGGGCTTCCGCCTCGGCGCTGACCCCACCAAGAGCGACCAGGCTGTCCGCGGCGTAGTGCATCTGCCCCACGGCACCGGCAAGCACGTCCGCGTGGTGGTCTTCGCCGCCGGCGATATGGCCGACGCTGCCAAGGCTGCCGGCGCTGACGCCGTTGGCCTCGACGACCTCATCGAGAAGGTCAAGGGCGGCTGGACGGACTTCGATGTGGCCATCGCCACCACCGATGCGATGAAGCAGGTGCGCACCGTCGCCCGCGTCCTCGGTCCCCGTGGCTTGATGCCCAACCCGAAGACCGGCACGGTCACCGACGATGTCGCCTCCGCCGTCAAGGCCGCTCAGGCCGGTAAGGTGGACTTCCGTATGGACCGCACCGGCAACGTCTGCGTGCCCGCCGGCAAGCTCAGCTTCGAGGCTTCCAAGCTCGTCGACAACATCCGCGCGATTATCGAGGCTGTTGAGCACGAGCGCCCCGCCGCCGCGAAGGGCCTCTTCGTCCGCAGCTGCACCATCAGCCCGACGATGGGCGTTGGCGTCCGCGTTCTCGTGAAGGAGTAAGCAACTATGTCCAACCAGAAGAAACGCCCCGAAGTCGTGGCCATCTACAAGGAAGTCTCGGACTTCCTCACCGGCAAGGACTTCTCCTTCCTGCTGAACTTTGGCGGCCTCACCGTCGCTCAGATTGCCGACCTGCGCGGTCAGCTCGCCCCCAAGGGCGCGAAGATGATGGTCATCAAGAACTCCTACATCGAGAAGATCGTTGCCGAGCAGGGCATCGCCTTCCCGGAAGGGGTCCTCACTGGCCCGACCGCCGTCATCGCCGGCACCGGCGACATCGCTGACACCGCCAAGACCGTCGTCGACTTCGTCAAGAAGAACGAGAAGGCTTCGGTCAAGGCCGGCTTGATGCAGAAGGATGTTATCACCGCTGCGCAGGTGACCACGCTCTCCGAGCTCATCTCGCTCGCTGCCCAGCAGGCCCGCCTGCTCGGCACCCTCCAGGCTCCCGCCTCCAAGATGGCTCGCGTCCTCCAGGCGCGCGTCGACAAGGAGAACGAGGGCGCTCCCGCTTCCGCCGAAGGTTCCACCGACGGCACCCCTGCGGCCTAAGTACGGCCGTGTTGTAAAACCGCGCCGGCGGCCTCGTTTGGCTCACCCGGCGCACCCCCCTCCCGGGGCTCGACCCCGGGCGGTTACACCCAAGAAAGAGAAGAAACATGACCCAGGAAGAAATCATTGAAGCCCTCTCCGGCATGACCGTCCTGCAGATCGCCGACCTCGTCAAGGCCCTCGAAGAGAAGTGGGGCGTTTCCGCCGCTGCTCCCGTGGCCGTCGCCGCTGCCGGTGCCGCCGCCGCTCCCGCCGAAGAGAAGACCGAGTTCGACGTGATCCTCGCCGCCGCTGGCGCCAACAAGATCGCCGTCATCAAGGAAGTCCGCACCATCACCGGCCTCGGCCTGAAGGATGCCAAGGACCTCGTGGAAGGCGCTCCCAAGCCCGTCAAGCAGGGCGTGGACAAGGAAGAGGCTGCCAAGATCAAGGAAGCCCTCGAGAAGGCCGGCGCCAAGGTCGAAGTCAAGTAAGGCAAGCGAGCGTTGCTCGCGAACTTACACAGCAAAAGCGGTCCGCATTCGCGGGCCGCTTTTGCTATATAGT
>CAMGJH010000108.1 GCA_946056345.1 uncultured Lentisphaeraceae bacterium
GGGAGGGGGAGGGGGAGGGTGTCGGTGGGGGTAAGGGGGGCTTGCGGGGCCGCGGTTTGGTTTGGGGGGGGGGTTGGGGGGGGGGTTTCGCAGAGGGGGTTGGGGCCGCAGGGGTAGGGGGCGCCGGGGCAGAGGAGGCCGATGGGGCGGGGGAGGGGGCCGGGGTGGGCGGCGAGCCAGCGGCGGAGGTCCTCGGCGCAGAGGGGGAGGTCGCCTTCGGCGGGTGCGCGCTCGGGTTCGGCCAGGAGCAGGCAACGGACTTCGCTGCGGGAGCCGAGGGCGGCAATCTGGCGGAAGAGGGCGACCTTGCTCTCCGGGGCGAAGCGGCAGGCGTGGGTGCCGGCAGGAGCGTGGGGACAGGGAACCGCGCGCAGGGGCTCGGGGGTGAGCCCACGCCAGGCAGCGGGTTCATCGAGGGCGTAGGGGAAGTCGCCAGAGGCCATCGGCGGCCTTAGGCTTTGGCGCGCTCTTCGATCCAGGGGCCCATCTTGGCGAGGATGCCCTTCCAGGCGATGGGGTCTTCGCGCAGGGTGAGGAAGTGCTTGTAGAGGTGGAGGAAGGCGTCGACATAGAAGGCGGCGCGGTCGAGGCGCTCATCGACGGTGAGCTTGTCGCTGCCGGGGGCCTCGGGGGCAGGCTTCTTGGCGCCGGGGGCGTTGAGGGAGGGCATTTCGTCGACAGCGTCGGGGGTGGCGGACTTGGCCTTTTTGGGCGGGTCGACCTTCATCGAGCGGAAGGCGAAGTCGTAGCCATCAACGGTGGCCGAGCAGATCCAGTCGCCCTTGGTGAGGGTGAGGCGTGCGCGGCGGAGCTTTTTGCCGTTCCAGAGGGCGATGCCGAACTCGGGGGTGTCGAGGGGGGTGCCGTTGCGCAGGAGGGTCTCGTGGCAGCCGGGGGCCTTGTCGCCGGAGAACATCAGGGGGCCCTCGAACATCAGGCCGCAGGTTTCGCCGTCGAGGTCGAAGGTGGCCTCTTCCTTCTCCCAACGGTAGAAGAGCCAGGTGAGGAACTCGGTGCCCAGGGTGATTTCCGGGGGCACGCCGATGGCCTCGTTCGGGGTCATATTGACCAGTTCGAGGCTGTTGCAATCGATGCCGCAGAGGCGGTAGGCGGCGCTTTCGGGGCAGAGCATCACGGGCATCACGCCGGTGCTCTCGCGGAAGAAGGGGCAGAGGACCTGGGCGGCGGCATCGGTCATCGCCGAGGCGAGGAGGCGCTGGTGGCGCAGGTCGATGGCGCACTCCATCGAGCCGAAGGAGGGCTGCGCGTCGGCCAACAGGGCTTCTTGGACGCGCTCGCGGACCTCGGTTTTGGCCGCGCGCGGGAGGACCTCCACCTGGCGGGCTTTGCGTTCGATCTCGAGCTCGGCGAGGATCGTGGCGCGCAGGAGGCTCGGGGGGACCTTCTTCTGGGCCGTGACGTGGGAGAACCAGAGCCAGTCGCCGCGCCAGCAGTGCTCCTCGGTGAGGTCGAGATCGAGGGCGTGGGCGGGGCCGGCCCAGCCGTGGAGGGGCGCGTCGCCGGTCAGGGTCTTGATGGGGGGCAGGGCGCGCTTGGCAAAGGCCTCCATTTCGGTGGGCTCGAAGCCGCGCGAGAGGTAGAAGGCGTGGAAGGAAAAGGAACCGGATTCAAAGCCCATAGGGTTACTCCTCGGCCTCGGCGGCCACCTTTTCGCGGAGGCGCACCAGCCAGATGGTGATTTCGTAGAGCAGGCACATCGGCACGGCCATCACGATTTGCGAGAGGGGGTCGGGCGGCGTTAGGAACATCGCCAAGACGAAGATGCCCACGATGGCCAGGCCCCGCCGCGCGCGCAGGCTCTCGGCCGAGATGAGCCCCAGCCAGCCCAGCGCCAGCAGCACCAAGGGGAACTGGAAGGCCAGGCCGAAGGCCAGCAGCACCTTGAGCACAAAGCCGATATAGGGCTCGGCCTGCAAGAACTCCACCGGCACGTTCATCCAGGTGTTGATGGCCATCAGCGCGCGCAGGGCCAGTTTGAGCGTGAAGCCGAAGCAGAGCGAAACGCCCCCCAGGAAGAGGAAGACGCCGACTCCGAGGGTAAAGCGGATGAGGTTGCGCTCGTGGCGGCGCAGACCGGGGAAGACGAATTGGAAGATGAAGTAGAGCATCGCCGGGAGCGCGAGGATGGTCCCGCCCCAGAGCATCGTCGTCATAAAGAGCGAGAAGCCGACCCCCACCTCGAGCCCCTGCATCTGCACCCCCGCCTCGGCCAGGCCCGACGCGCGCAGCGGCCACTGCAAGGCCTCGATGACCCACGGCGAGAAGGGCGCGATGACGAGCATCCCCAGCACCCACGCCATCGCGCAACGGACGATGCAGTTGCGCAGGTCGATAAAGTGCTCAATGAAGGGCCGCGGCGGATCCAACTTCTCCTCCTGCGCGCGGTCCTCGGCGGTCTCCGAGAAGAGACGGCGGAAACGCGCTTGCAGGCGCTGGCTCGGCGGCTGGGTCTTGGCCATTAGGCCTCCTCTTTCGGTTGCGTTTCGGCGGGCTCAGCCGTCGCTTCAACGGGCGCAGGCTCCGGGGCGGTCTCGGCCTCGGGGGCGAGTTCAGCGGGCTTTTCCTCAGCCGGCGGCGGGGTGGGGGTCAGACCGCCTGGGACGGGGGCGGTGGCCAGGAGGTCATCGGGCGAGAGCGGCGGCGGGGCGAAGTTCATCGCCTGGGCGAGCTCCTCGTCGGTGGGCAGGAGGTTGTCGAGCTCGCCGGTGGAGGCGTTGACCGCCGTATTCACCTGCTTTTCGAGGGCCTGGTCCATCGTCATCAGCTGCTGCTTGAACTCATCGGAGGCGCGGCGGAGCACGCCCATCCAGTGGCCAACCTTGCGGGCGGCCTCGGGCAGACGCTTGGGGCCCAGGACTACTACGGCCACGAGCAGGATCACGAGGGTTTCGAGGAAGGACATAGCCGGCGCGCTTGGCGTGCGGACGCGGCGCAAAGCCCCCGGCGCACGCACTCGCCGGGGCCCTCACGCCGGGAGCAGCACTTACTTGTAGGGGACGAACTCGGCGCGGCGGTTCTTGCGGTAGGCCTCTTCGTCCTGGCCGACCACGGCGGGCTTCGCCTCGCCGAAGGCGCGGGTCGGGAGGCGGGCGGGGTCGATGCCGTAGGAGACGAGATAGTCGCGCACGCCGCCGGCGCGGTTCTCGGAGAGGGAGAGGTTATACTCGTTCGAGCCGCGCTCGTCGCAGTGGCCCTCCACGATCATCACGTGGGTGGGGTTCTCGATGAGGTACTCGGCGGCGGCCTCGGCCTTGGAGAGCTCGTCGGTGGGCAGGGTGTAGGAGTCGAAGGTGAAGTAGAGGGGAGCGAGGTCGGCATCGAGCACGCGCTCGCGGGTATCCTCAAAGCGGTCGGAGCCGAAGGCGCCCACGTTGGGGTCGTTAGGGTCGTAGCCCGCGCCATTGGGGTCGATGGCCACATCGTCTCCGGCCTCGCCGCCCATCCCGGCGCCCATCGCCTCCGAGTTATCCCCGGCCGCGCCGTTCTTCAGTTCGCACCCCGTAAAGACCATCGCCGTGGCGGCCAACAGGGCAATCATCAAGGACATCCGCATAACGTTGCTTCCTTCTGTGGCTTCTGTGTTTTACTTGGACCAAGCGGGATTGAGCCACTGCGTGCTCCCACCTGAAAAGGGTTGATAGGGCTTCTCGCCCTTCTCTTCGGCATCCAGCACCCAGAGCGTGCGCTGACGGCCCTGGGTGCGCGCGGCCACCACGTGCCGCCCATCCGGCGCCCAAGAGGGCGACTCGTAAATCTCGTTCTGGGGCGTGAGGTAGCGCAGCGAGCGCTCGCCCTGCTCCGGGTCAATCACCGCCACGCGATAGGGCGCGCCGCGCTTCGTGGCAAAGACAATCCCGCGCTTGCCCCAATCGGGCTGCACCGATTCCCCGCCCTTGAAGGTCAGCCGCCGCGCCTGCTTGGTGGCCACATCCACAATGTAGAGCTGCGGCGAGCCGGCCACGTCCGAGACGTAGCAGATCTTCCGCCCATCGGGCGACCAGCACGGGCTCGCCTCCGCCGCCAGCTTCGTCTCGGTTAGGCGCGTGAGGTGCCGCGTGCGCGCGTCCATCACGTAGAGCTCGGGGTTGCCCTGGTGCGAGAGGATGATGGCGAGCTTGTTGGGGTCGGCCGGCGAGGGCACCGCCCCCGTGCTCAACCCGCGGAACTCCGCCAGGCGCGTCACGCTCTTGGTCTCCACATCGGCCACGAAGACCGCCGGGAAGCCCAGGCGATAGCTGGTGAAGTAGACCTGCTTGCCGCCGGGGGCCCAACGCGGGCCGATGATCGGCGCGCCGTCGCGCGTCAAGCGGGTGATGTTGTAGCCATCGTAGTCGCAGACGTAGAGGTCCTCAATCGCCTGCCCGTTGCGCGAGACGCCGGTCTTGGCCACCATTGCGAACTTGCTCTGCGCAATCCCCGCCTCGCCCGTGGTGGCATTGACGATGGTATCGGCCAGCTCGTGCGCGTGCTTGCGCGCCTCGGCCGCAGAGCCCGCCTGCCGCGGCCAAGCAAAGCGCTTCCCGGGCCAGGCCACCGCCAGCTGCTCATTCACTCCGGCCGAACCCGAGAGCTGCCCGGTCACCTTCACCTGGCCATTCGCGGCCAGACGGTACCACCCGCAGCGCAGGAGGTCATTCTGCAAAGTCTTAAGGAAGGTCTCCGCCCCGGCCCCCGAAGCCGTCACGCCGCTCAGCGAGAGCGACTGCTTCGCCACACCTGTCACATCCACATCAATCACTGGCGCAGCGCCCAACCACGCTGCAACCATCAACGCCAAACTGCACAAGAAGCCTCTCATGCCCGCCATTGTAGCACAAACCGCCCGAGCGCGCAGAGAGAAATTGCGCGAAACTCCGACAACGAGACCTGCGCATTGCGCACCGAGTTCAACGTTCAACGAGCTCATCGCTCCGCCTTTGGCTTTCTGAGCAATCTGGCGCTCAACACCTAGGCTACGCCCAACACGCCAAAAGGTTACCACATATCCCTGCCGCTCACCCTCCATACGGGCCGGCAGGCACCCCCGGGTGGTTCTTCCGCTCAATCTCATTTTGGGCCCGGGCGCTTTACATTTTTATCCGCCCCGGGTTCGCCTCGAGGTAGGCCCGG
>CAMGJH010000109.1 GCA_946056345.1 uncultured Lentisphaeraceae bacterium
TCGAGGGTCACCCCGGGCCTACCTTGAGGCGAACCTGGGGCGGACAAAAATGTAAAGCGGTCGGGGGCCAAAATGAACCCGGCCCGGGTTGAGGGTCAACTCGGGCCTACTTCGAGGCGAACTCGGGGCGGATGCGAAATGGACCTGGGGCGGGTTGCCTGGCGGAGCAGGCCAATACACCACGCTTACCCTACCCCCAGCAAAACGCTTAATCACTGCGCAAGTGCCCGAAGGGTACTTGCGCCGGGGTGGAGCGCCCCGCGCTCCCGAGGGGCGTGGGGGCGAGTAGCCCCCGCGTGCCGCCGCTAACCGCTGGCGCGCGCAGCCGCCTTCCCGCTTGCATTTTGGCGCGTTTTGTGCTATCTTGGGCACGTCTTTTGTAGGAGGAGGTGTGGCCTGGCGTTGTGCCGAGGAGGTTTCCATTTCCGCTTCGTCGTCTGGCGCTCAGTTTGGGCGTGGCGAGCCATTGTGGCGAGACGTGTTAGGAGTGAACTATGCGGGTTATTCATACATCCGATTGGCATCTGGGGGCGCGGCTGCACGAGCAGGAGCGGCTCACGGAGCATCGGCAGTTTTTGACGGAGTTGGTGGCGATTGTCGAGCGCGAGGGGGCTGAGGCGCTGCTTGTGGCCGGGGACATCTTTGACACGCGCCAGCCGAGCGCGTCGGCCCAGGCGCTTTACTTCGATTTTTTGGCGGAGATGGCCAAGCGGACGGCGTGCCGGAAGATTATCGTGACGGCGGGGAACCACGACTCGGCTAGTCAGCTGTCGGCGGCGCGTCCGGTGCTGTCGCGGTTGGGGATTGAGGTGGTGGCGAATGCCAGTGCGGAGGTGACCGGGGAGGTCATCGTGGTGCCGCAGGCAGATGGTCAGCCGGGGTTGGCGGTGGCGGCGGTGCCCTTTATGAGCGAGGGTGAACTGGCGAATCTGGCGCGGCAGCACGGTCAGGCGGTGGAAGGGGAGTTGCGCGAGCGTGCGGCGGCGGGCTTCCGGGCGCACTATGCGGCCGTGATTGCGGCGGCACGGGAGGCGGGCGCGGGTGCGCCGGTGGTGGCGATGGGCCACTGCACGGTGGCGGGCGCGCTGTTGAGCGATGAGCGCAGCGAGCGGGGTCGGGCGATTGGTGGGGTGGAGGCCCAGCTGGCGAGCGCCTTTGCCGGGGCGGACTATGTGGCGTTGGGCCACTTGCATATTGCCCAGAGCGTGGGGGGCGTGGAGACGATGCGTTATAGCGGCGCGCCGTTGGCGATGAGTTTTGCCGAGGCGGCGCAGCCGAAGCAGGTGTTGGTGGTGGACTTTGGAGCGCGCGCGGGCGACCCGGTGACGGTGCGGCCGGTGGAGCTTGCGGCGCCGCTTCCGCTCTGGACGCTTTCGGGCACGGCCGAGGTGGTGCAGGCGGCGCTCACCGCGTTGGTGGCCGAGCACGGGGCGGAGGTGGGTTATGTGGCCGCGCGCGTGACGGAGGGGGAGGGGGAACTGCTCGCCTTTTGGCCGGCGCTGGATGCGTTGGTGGAGGGGAGCGCGCTTAAGCTGCTATTGAAGGAGGATGCCCGGCCGCAAGCGCGGCTACGCAGTGCGTTGATGGATGGCGGTGTGGGGCGGACGTTGCGCGAGATGACGCCCTTGGAGGTGGCGAAGATGCGCCTGGCGGAGGAGACAACGCTCTCGGAGGCTGAGCGGGAGCGCTATGGGAAGATGGTTGAAGAGGTGATTGCAGAGGAGGTGGCACAATGAAGATTTGCCGTGTGTTGTTTGAGAATCTGAATGCGTTGGCCGGGCGCTGGCAGATTGACTTCGAGGACCCGGCCTTCCAGGATGGCCTCTTTCTGATTACCGGCGATACGGGTGCGGGGAAGACGACAATCCTTGATGCCATCTCCCTGGCGCTCTATGGGCGGACGGTCCGCGAGGATATCGCCCAAACGCGCAACGAGGTGATGACGCGCGGGCAGGGTTTCTGCTGCGCAGAGGTGGAGTTCCTCTGCGAAGAGGGGCGCTTCTGTGCGCATTGGGAGCAGCAACGCGCCCGCAAAAAGGCGCTGGGAAAACTCCAAACCGAGCGATGGTCGTTGCGGGATGTAGCGCGCCAGGTAGAGATTGGCGAGCACACGCCCCGGCAGACGCGGCTGAAAGTCGCCGGGCTCGTCGGCCTCTCCTTTGAGCAGTTCCAGCGGACAATGATGCTTGCACAGGGCAAATTCGATCAGTTTCTCTGCGCCAAGGAGAACGACCGCGCCGAGATCTTGCAACAGGCCATCGGCAATGACCTCTTTGAGCGGATTGGCCGGCGTATCTTCGCGCGCAGTCAGGCGGCAAAGGCGCGGCTAGAGGAGCTTCAGACCCGGTTGCAGGAGGTGAGCCCCCTGGGCGAGGCGGCGCGTCAGGAGCTCGTGGAAGCGCAGCAGGGCATCCAGACCCAGTACGGCGCGTGCGAGGCCAAGTTGAAGGCGCAGGCCGAGGCGTTAGCCGCCTTCCGCCAAAAGGAGGCCGAGGCTAAGGCCGCGCAGCAGGAGGTTGACCAGCGGTCGCAGGCGGTGGCGCGTGCGGTCGAGGCCGAGGCAAAGGCCGCGCAGACCGCGCAGGAGCGCGCGCAGAAGGTTCAGGAGGCATTGGCCCAGCAGCAGGAGCGCGCGCCCATCCTTGAGCAGGCCATCGAGCGCGCCCAGCAGCTGCGGCTTGACAAGCAGACGCTCAAGGCCGCCACCGAGGCGCAGACGCGCAACCGCCGGGCGTTGGACGATGCGCGGGCGGAGGAAGCGGCCTTGACGGAGGGCATTGCCGCAGGAAAGGCGTTGGCCGAAACGCTCCACTTGGCGTTGAATGAGGCGCAGTGGGTGCCGCCGGATGCCCCCGAACTCGCCGATGATGAACGGGTGGTGCGTGCCAAGCGGTGGCTGGCGCAGCGGCCAAAGGTCGAGCGCGCCAAGCAGGCGATTGCCGAGGCGAGTGCTGCCTTGGCGGCGGCCGAAGAGCGCTATCAGGCCGAGGATGCCCGTTGGCAAGCGGGGCAGGAGGTGCTGCGGCGCGCCGAGGAGAATGCCCTCAACGCCCTTCAATTGGCAGCGGCCATTGCCTCGCTGGAAGAACGTCGCCGCGAACTGCACGCCGGACAGCCGTGCCCCCTCTGTGGCGCGCTCGATCACCCCTACGCCGAGGGGCAGTTGCCCCAGGAGAGCGACTGCCGCCGCGCGTATAACGAGGCCGTGGCCGCACGCAAGGCCGCTGAAGCGCGATTGACCGAGGCGCGGCAGGCCTTTGATGGCGCACAGCGCGCGTTACGCAAGCAGGAAAAGGCCGCCCAGCAGGCCGCCGAGGACTATCAGTCCGAGAAGCAGCAGTTGGAGCAGGCGTTTGCCGCCCTACGTGCCACGGTGGAGGCCAACGAAACCGCCCTCGGCCGAACCCTTGAGCAAGTGCGCAACCTGGCGCAGACGCAGGAGACCTTCGATGAGGCGCAGCGTAAGGCCCAGGTGCAGGTGGCCGCCACCCAGGCCGCGTTGGAAGCGCTGGGGGTGGCGGGCGATCCTGAGCGGTTGCGCGCCCAATTGCAGGCCGCGTGCGATCGTGCCCGGGAGGCGTGCGCCCAGGCCGAGGCCACCCTTGCCGCCGCCAAGAGCGCCCATCAGGCCGCCATCACCGAGCGTGAGCACGCTCAAGAACGCCAGGCGGCCGCGTTGACCGCGCTCGAAGCGCAGCGCGTGCAGTGTCCGGACCCCGCCGCGCAGGCCGAGGCGGTGGCCGCGCTTGAGGCGCAGGTCAAGGCCTTGGCGGCCACGCTCGTGGAGCACACGGCGGCCTTGCGCGAGGATGATAGCCGCCGGGCGCGTCTGAGCGAGCTGCAGCGCGAGATTGCCGAGGCCACTCCCTTGGCCGCGCAGTGGAAGCAGCTGAATGCCTGGCTCGGCGGCGCGAATGGCGATGCCTTCAAGCGTTATGCCCAGGGGATTACCCTGCGCGAACTACTCGTGGCCGCCAATCCCCACCTGCGCGCGATGACCCAAGGCCGTTACGAGATGGTCTGGGATCCCGACGTGACCGATGCCGATGAGTTGCTGCCCGCGATCCTCGATCACAATCAGGGCGAGACCTTGCGCGCGGTCTCCAACATCTCTGGTGGCGAGCGCTTTCAGGTCTCCTTAGCCTTGGCGTTGGGCCTCTCGGAGATGGCCGGTAGCCGTATCGCCGTCGACTCGCTCTTCCTTGATGAAGGCTTCGGCACCCTCGATGGCGCAGCCCTTGAGGCCGCACTCGACACCCTCTGCCGGCTTCAGCAAAAGGGCAAGCAGATAGGTGTCATCTCCCACGTCACCGAGGTGGGCAGTCGGATTCAAACGAAGATCCAGCTTCGCAAAAACGGGGGCGGCACCAGCACCCTCTCCGGCGCCGGCGTAAGCACCCCGCGCTAGCGCATAAAGCCAATAGCCACCAAAGCCGAGGCGCCAGCGACGGAACGAACCCCTCGCTGGCGCTTGAGGTGCACGCGTGTGCTCAACAGGCCCCGGTTTTGCGCTAGGGCCCCTTGGCCTCTTCTTGTCTTCGCCCCTACACCAATTTCAACAAGCCCCCCATGGAAGCCCCTTCCGCCCCGGAGGAAGTTTTCGCCCGGCGTGCGGGAAGTTGCGTAAGGCCGAGGCGCAAAGTTTACCAGCGGCCTGCGGTCAGCACGGAAGGCGGTAATGCGTTCAGCCCCCTCCCTCACTTCACGCGAGCGTAGCGCGCACCGTTCTCCGTTCTCCACTCACCGTTCTCCGTTCACCGCTCAGAGATTTTCACAAAATCGGCTTGACCCGTGGGTGAAGTTGGGCTATCATACCCACAAATCGTCACAGTGGATGTGGCGTGCGAAACAGTCAGTAAGAAGGAGTCTAACGATGAGTTTGTTTTCTACCCGCCGCAGTTTTCTGAAGGCTTCGGGAATGGTTGGGGCCGCCACGGTGATGGGGGCGACCGGCTGCCAGGTGCCGATGCGTAAGCACCCGCATGTGGGCGGTTTGGCGTGCGCGCCGTTGGAAACGGTGAAGGTGGGTGTGATTGGCCTCGGGATGCGCGGGCCGGGGGCGGTCTACCGCCTGTCGGCGATTCCGGG
>CAMGJH010000110.1 GCA_946056345.1 uncultured Lentisphaeraceae bacterium
GCCTCGCTCTTGGGGGGGAGGGCCTTGGTGACGGCGGCCATCAGCTCCTCCATCCCGCGGTTGTGCTGGGCGGAGACCTTGAAGGCGGGGAAGGCGAGCTTAACGAAGTCGCCGGCGCCGGCTTCGTGCTGGGGCAGATCGCACTTATTAATGGCCAGGAAGCAGGGGCGGCCGCTCTTGTGGACGAGGCGGGCGACCTCTTCGTCGGCCGGCTGGAGACCGGAGAGGACGTCGACCACGAGGATGATGCAGGCCGCGTCGGCCATCGCCACGTCCACCTGGTCGCGCACGGCCATCTCGATGACATTCTTCTCGCGGGTGCCATCGAAGAGGCGGATGCCGCCGGTGTCGACGAGGTGGAAGGCCTCGTCGTTCCAGGCCACTTCGCGGACAATGCGGTCGCGCGTCACGCCGCTTTGGTCGTGGACGATGGCGATGCGGCGGTTGGCGATGCGGTTGAAGAGGGCGGACTTTCCGACGTTAGGCCGGCCGACGATGACGACCGTGCGCTTGGCAATGGCTTGTTCGCTCATAGGGGAACCTAAGGAGGCCCGCGCCGGGAGCGGCGCCAGGCGGCAGAAGCATTAGTGGAAGGCCCGGCGGAAGAGCCAGAACATAGCTCCCCAGCCGGAGAGGAGAAGCGGCAGGGCGATGGAGAAGAAGCGCCCGGTCTCGAAGGTGTAGCAGAGCCCCACGCCCAGGGCCATCCCGCAGAAGACCCCGCCCAGGCGGCGGGTTAGCTGCATCGCGGCGGCCAGGCGGCGCTGGCGCTCGGCCTCGGTGGGCGCGGCCTGGCAGTGGGCGCTCAGGCGCCGGACGGCCAGGAAGCCAAAGCCCAGGGTCGCCACGAGCGCAAGCAGGCAGAGGGCGAACTTCCAGTTGGCCGAGGCGATGGCCTGCCAGGCCAGATAGCCGAAGACGACGGCCGGGCAGGTGATGCGTAGAAGCCAGGCGGCGAGTCTGCCGCCCGGGCGGTTGGAAGAAGGCGTGGGACCGCCAGACATGTGCGGGAAAGGCTTAGACCACGCCGTGCTTGGAGGCGTTGGCGTAGAAGTCGAGCAAGTGGCGGATTTCCGCGCACTGCGGCAGTTCGTTGGCGATGCGCTCGAGGGCAATGGCGCGGGGCTGACCCTCGGAGTAAAGGAACTGGTAGGCATCCTTGAGGGCGCTGAAGGCCTCGGGGGAGAAGGCTTCGGGGTGGCGGCGGATGGCCACGGAGTTGAGGCCGCGCACCGTGAGGTTCTCAACGCCCATCGTGAGCATATAAGGGGGAGCGTCCTTGCGCAGCTGCGTGCCGCCGCCGACCATTGCAAAGGTGCCCACGTGGGTGAACTGCAAAAGGGCCGAGGTGCCGCCGATGACCGCGTTATCCTCGATGGTGCACTCGCCGGCGATCTGCACGCTATTGGACATAATGATGTGGTTGCCCAGGGTGCAGCCGTGGGCGATGTGGCAGTAGGCCATAATCAGGCAGTCGCTGCCGATGACGGTCTTGGTGCCGTCCATCGTGCCCAAGTGGATAGTGGCGCATTCGCGGATGACCGTGCGGTCGCCAATCTCCACATAGGTGATGTTCCCGGGGCGCCACTTGAGGTCCTGCGTCTTCATCCCCACGCAGGCCTGCGGAAAGACCTCGCAGTCCTCGCCCAGGGTGGTGTGGCCCTCGACGGTGGCGTGGTGGTGGATCTTGGTGCCACGGCCGATGGTGACGTCCGGGCCGATATAGGCAAAGGGGCCAACCTCGGCCTCGGGGTGGACCTTGGCACCTTCGCACACGTAAGCAAGGGGATGGATGGCCATAGCAGCTCCTTTACTGATGTTTGGGGATGAGGAAGGCGGCCGCGCCGAGCGAAAGGGCCACCGGAGTCCAGACGAGCACCCAGGGATAAGCCGCCGGCTTATCGGAGAGCGCCTCCGAGAGGAGAATAAAGAGGAAGAAGGCAATGCCCACGCCCACGCCCAGCGCCATCCCCTTGGCCGAGTCCTTGCGCTGGGTCTGACAGCCGAGGGGAATGCCCACGAGCACGAAGCAAAGCGACGAGAGCGCCCAGACGGTGCGGTGATTGAGCAGGAAGAGGAGCTTGGAGCGCCACTTGGCCTCGGCCTTGGTGGTGAGGGAGGTCTTGCGCGCCTCGCGTTCGGCCTCCAGCAGCTCGTTGAAGTCGTAATCCTTGGGCTTCTTGAGGTACTTCTTGGAGCGCGAGACAACGTCCTTGCAGATGTAGGAGAACTCATCGAAGGAGGCCACACCCTGAATGCCCTGCTCGGGGGGCGAGATGGTGGCCTGGTGGAGGGTGAAGACCAGGTCGCTCCCCTGCGAGCGCATCTCGGCGTGGTCGGCCTGGATTTCGCGCAGGAAGCCATCTCGCCGGTCGATGGCCAGCAGGTTGTAGAGTTGGGTGTAGCCCTTGCCGTCGGCATCCTTCATATCCACCTTGCGGTCGCAGAAGACGGCCACGTTGTCGATTTCGTCGATGAAGCGCCCGGGTTCAATGAGCTGCACGCCGGCGTCGAGGGCCAGGCGGTTGGCGATGGATCGGCGGACGTAGTGGCCGCGGGGCATCGCGTAGTTCTGCAGATAGAAGCCGAGGGCCGAGCAGAGGATGGCGACGATCACCGGCGTGCGCATAATGGCCAGGAAGCTGATGCCACAGGCCTTCATCGCGGCGATTTCGCTATCGGTGGAGAGGCGGCCGAAGACCAGCAGCGAGGCGACCATCAGCGCGAGCGGGATGGTGAAGCCCAGCACCTCGGGCAACGAGGCGGCCAGATACTGCATCACCAGCCCGGCCGACGCGCCGCGCATGACGAACTGGAAAACTTGGAACAGGAACCCCACCGACAGCACAAAGGTGAGCACCAGCCCGGTCAGCCCGGCGGCCACCAGAAACGATCGCAGAATGTAGCGTTGGAGCGTGCCCATCGTCTCGTGCCCTCGGCAGGGTCGTGCGCGGGTGCCTTACTTCAAGGACTGGCGGATCTGCTCGCGCGTCGCCTCATCCACGCCGCGGATGACGATCTCGGTGCGGCGGTTGGAGGGGGTGCCGTCCTGCAGGTTCACGGGGTCCTTGGGCTGGTCGAAGGAGTGGCCGGCCACCTTCATCTTGCCTTCGGCGATGCCGTTGGCGGCGAGGTAGGTGCACACGCTCTTGGCGCGGTCCTCGGAGAGGCGCTGATTGTAGGCGTGGTCCGAGCCATACTGCTGATCGGCGTGACCATCGATGGTGACATAGACCTCGGGATTAGCGGCGATAGCGGCCTTGATGATGCGCACGAGCTCGTCGAGCGCCGGATACTCGGTCGGCTCAATGATGGCGGTATCCTTGGCGTACTGCAAGCGCAGCTCCAGGTGCATCGTGCTCTCGGCGCCAACGGGGGTGACATCGACGAGTTTATCGCTGTGGGCGGAGGCGTTGTCATAGGCCTGCGCGCCGGGCTCGATGTCGGCGGTGGGCTCGGCCAGGGGCTGGACTGCGTCGGCCGAGGAGTCGCCGGTGGCGCCAAAGAAGTAGGTCAGGCTGACATCGGCGGTGGTGAAGGAGAGGAACTCGTCGGTCAGGCCCACGTGATAGCGCAGGTCGCCACGCAGGGAGAGGCGCTCGGAGAAGTGCCAGAAGGCACCGACACCGGCCTGGGCGAAGAGGTGGGAGCGCTCGCCATCCTGCCAGAGGGGGGCAGAGCTGGCACCGTAGTAGCTCACGCCGGCGGCCAGGAAGGGATCGAACTTAGCATAGCGGTCGAAGTGGTAGAGCCCCTCGACACCCGCGCCCAGCAACGTCTTGTTCGGGGTCCCGGCGCTCTGCTTGGCGCGACCAATCGAGCCAAAGCCTTCAAGCGACCACGGGCTATCGGCAAAGTCATAGCCCAGGCGGAGGATTACATAGGGCTGCACGCCGCGCAACGCGGTGCCCGGCTCGGGGCTCGCGGCCCGGTGCACGCGCATCGCGCCCACGCCGGGGCTGATGTAGAAGCGGCCTTCGTTCTCGTCTTCATCGGTCCGCGCCACCTGGCGGTCATCGCGCTCGACCACCACCGGGCCGCGCGTCTGCGCTTCCTGTGCCATCGCCACGCCGGCCGCAGCCAGCATCCCAAGGGCCATCAAACTCAACTTCATACGTTTGTCTCTCTCTTTCTCGTCTACAAAACGGCCCTCTCTGGGCCAAAACGCACGCAGTATAGCACAAACTGCGCGCGCGTGCTACACCTACGCCTGCTCGGCCTTGACCGCGTCCCAGACCGCATCAAGTTCGTCCAGGCTCATCGCCTTCATTTCCTTACCCGAGGCCTTGACGCGCGCTTCCACGGCGCGGAAGCGCTTGGCGAACTTGGCCGTGGCCGCGCGCAGGGCGCTCTCGGCATCCACGCCGATGTGCCGGGCTAGGTTGACCATCGAGAAGAGCACATCGCCATACTCCTCGGCCACCGCCTCGGGCTTCCCCTCGGCCACGGCGGCCTTGAGCTCGGCCAGCTCCTCGACAATCTTCGCCTCCGGCCCTTGGGCATCCTGCCAATCAAAGCCGACCTTCGCGGCCTTGTGCTGGGTGCGCTGGGCCTTGAGGAGGGCGGGCAGCGCCTCGGGCACGCCATCGAGGGCGGAGGCCTTGGGAGCCTTGTGCTCGCCCTGCTTGATGCGCTCCCAGTTGCGCAGCACCGTCTCGGTGTCCTTGGCATCCACGGTGCCAAAGACGTGCGGGTGGCGGCGGATGAGTTTATCGGTCAGCTCGCCGACCACCTCATCAAAGGTAAAGGCCCCCTGGTCCTCGCGAATATCGCACTGGAAGAGCACCTGCAGCAACACATCGCCCAGCTCCTCGCGGTGGTTGGCCAAATCCTCGCCCACCATCGCCGAGAGCAGCTCGTAGCACTCCTCCTGCAAGCACGGCTGAATACTCTGCAAGGTCTGCTCGCGATCCCACGGACAGCCATCAGGCGCGCGCAACGCCTTGAGCACCCAACGCAACTTCGCCATCGGCGAAGGGAAGTCTGCCGGCACCTGCTTCATCGCCTTACAGCCCCTCCCGCATCCGGCGCGAGGTCCGCACCGCGCAGAAGGCCTTGCCGCACATCGA
>CAMGJH010000111.1 GCA_946056345.1 uncultured Lentisphaeraceae bacterium
ACGCCGACTTCTGCCACAACCCCAAAGTCCACTGCGCCACCTGCCCCGTCGCAGCCGTTAGCCGCTAGTTGTTAGCTGTTAGCCGCTAGCGGGCAGCTGTTAGCTGTTAGCTGTGGTGGCTACTCGCCCCCACGCCCCTCGGGAGCGCGGTGCGCTCCACCCCGGCCGAAGCGCCCTGCGGGCACTTCGGCTATGGACTGTTCACTGTTCACCTTCTCGGCACGCGCGCGGCGATGCGCTCACGCGCCTCGCCGCCCAGGCCGTTGGGGGCGCTGCTCTCAAGCCCCCGCACCGCCAGGTGTCCGCCGCAGGCGGCACCCCCCCCGGCGTGCCCGCGAGTTCGCTCGCGGGTGGCCTTCAACCCCCCAGCCGCTCCAATGGCCGCCCCCTCCCCGGGAGGCTTTACATTTTTGTCCGCCCCGGGTTCGCCTCGAGGTAGGCCCGGGTTCGAGGTCAACCCGGGGCGGATGCGCTTTGACCCCGGTCCAAGGGGGGTGTTATCGACAGGGTTATCGACAGGGCCCGTCGATAACTCGGAGCGAGACTTAATGCTCGAGAGGGATTAGGCTTCGCCAACGAGGCGCGTGTAAAGCGCGTCGAGGCGTTGAAGGCGGGGCTACTGTTGGGTGTTGCGGGAGGAGAGGCGGTTCATCACGGCGCGGGCGATGAAGTATTGGGCGAGGATGAAGGCGGCGAAGAAAGTGCCGATGATGGCCAGGACGAGGAGGGGGTGGTGTTGCCAGAGGCCTTTGAGCCAGGCGATGAGCGGGGCGTAGCACTTGGGCATAAAGAAGGTGATGATGGCGCTCTGGAAGAGGCAGGAGAGGGCCGAGAAGAGGGTGTATTGGCCGAAGTGGACGCGGAGCATCCCGGCGGCGAGGAGGGCGGGGGTGCGGATGCCGGGGGTGAAGCGGATGATGAAGAGGGTCTTGCCGAGGTGGCGGTCGAAGAAGTGCCCGCAGGTCTCGATTTGGTCTTGGTGTTTGCGGACCCAGCGGATCTTGGCGACGTAGCGCATCGCAAAGCGCACGGGTAGGTACATGAGGATGTCTCCGATGAAGACGCCCCAGAAGGTGCTCTGCAGGGCGGTCATCCAGCCGAGGATGCCTTCGGAGAGGAGGGGCGGGACGATGGTCCAGCAGACGACATTCTCGAAGAAGAAGGTGGCCACGGCGGTGAACCAGCCTTGGAGCCAGGGGTGCTCGGTGGTGGCGAGGATGGCGTCGGTGAGGGCCGAGAGGTCGATGGGGGCCATTGAGAGGAGGGGGGTCACGGGGTGTCCTCCGGGAGGGGTTTATCGGCACTGAGGCCGAGGTAGTGGCCGATTTCTTCGGCGACGGCGGCGAAGGTGGGGGCGGCGACGAAGCCGCCTTCGCGGTTACCGCCTTGGGGGCGCTCGATGGTGACGAGGATGACGAGCTCGGGGGCGGTGGCGGGGTAGATGCCGATGAAGGTGGCGTTGAAGTCGGTGCGGTTGTAGTGGCCGTTGACGGGGATTTGGCCGGTACCGGTCTTGCCGGCGACGGTGTAGGAGCGGAGTTTGGCGCGGCGGGCGGTGCCGTGCTGCTTGGGGTCGGTGATGCCGCTCATCATCTCCATCACGCTGGCGCAGACTTTTGGGGAGAGGGGCTGGCCGACGACTTCGGGGGTGTTTTGGCGGATGACTTCGCCCTCGTGGGTGCGCAGTTCGCGGAAGATGGTCGGGCGCATCCGCACGCCGCCGTTGGCGATGGTGGCGTAGGCGCTGACGAGCTGGATGGCGGTGACGGCGATGCCTTGGCCCAGGGGGATGCGCGTGGGGGAGAGTTTGCTCCACTTGGAGTAGTGCGGGAGGATGCCGGCTTGCTCGCCCACCAGCTCAATGCCGGTCTTTTCGCCGAAGCCGAGGGCGCGGAAGGCGCGCCAGAGGAACTCGTATTCGTGCTTGATGCCGAGCTTGGGCTGCGGTTCGGCCATGCGTAGACCGATCATCGCGGTGCCGATGTTGGAGGATTGGAGGATGATTTCGCGGGCGTGGAGGATGCCGGTGGCGTGGTCGCGCAATGGCTTGCCGGCGTAGTACCAGATGCGCTTGGTGCCCACGTCGAAGGGGGTGCGCTCGGTGATGAGGCCGTAGTTGAGGGCCATAGCGATGGTCAGCGGTTTCATCACCGAGCCGGGCTCGTAGTTCCGCGCGATGGCTATATTCTGCCACTCGCTGGCGTTGAAGGAGCGATATTCGGCGGGATTGAAGCACGGCAGGGTGGCCATTCCCAAGATCTCGCCGCTCTTGATGTGCTGGACCACGACGATGCCGGACTTGGCCTGGAAGTCCTCGAGGGTCTTGGCCAGCGCCTTCTCGATGATGTACTGGATGTTGTTGTCGATGGTCAGGACCACGTCGTGGCCGTGCTCGGCCTTCTTTTCGCTCTTGCGGCGGGTACGGATTTCGCGGGCCCGGTTGTCGCGCACCGAGACGACCTCCCCGTTCTGCCCGCGCAAGAGCTCGTCGAAGCGCTGCTCAATGCCGTAGATACCGTTGTTGTCCTTGTCGATGAAGCCGATGACGTGGCTGAGGCGCGCGCCGTTGGGGTAGGAGCGGATGGGGCGCAGGTCTCGGAAGTTGATGCCGGCAATGCGGTTGCTCGGTGCCACGCTCCGGGCCGAGCGCTCGCGCAGTTCGGTCAAGATTGCTTCATCGGCCACCTCGCAGACCTTCACGCTGCTGCGCTTGAGGCCATTGATGATGTGCTCGCCGGTAAATGCGTCGACCATCTTCTCCTGGCTGACCCCCAGCAGCTTGGCCAGCTCCAGGGGCAACTCGGCCACGCGCTCGGGCGGCAGGAGCTTGAGCTTCACATCCTTCTGGTCCACGTAGATGTCGCGCCCGGCAATGGTCTCGGCCAGGACGTTGCCATTGCGGTCCAAAATCCGCCCGCGCAGGCCGGGCAGGGTGAATTTGGTCTCGTAGTCCGGTGCCTCGTAGCCCGGCTCGCGCGGGTCGAGGATATGGAGCTTGAAGAGCTTGGCGAAGATGAGGCCAAAGAAAAGCACCATGGCGCCCAAGATGAGCGCCATCCATCGCCGGGCATACTGCAACTCGCTGCGATCCATTCAGCCTCCGCGCGGACGCTGCGCTTCAGCGGCGGCTCCGGGCCTGGGCGCGGTCGCCCGTCTGCTGCCGCTCCTGCTTGGCCAATTCGAGGGCGCGGTAGACTGGGCGGGCGAGGCGCATTTGGCCGTTGGGGAGCACCGTGGCTGTGCGCTCGGGCGGGGCGTAGGCCAGGCGCAGCCCGCGCGAAGCCATCGCCTCATCCAACCGCCGCGGCTCGGCGAGCTGGTTCCACTCGGCTTCCTGCCGGCGGCGCGTCTCGTTCAGCGCGCGCTTCTCGCGCTCCAGCAGGCGGATTTGCGAGCCCACCTGGTCGCCATGCATCAAAAGCAGGGAGTAGACAATCCAGGGCGCGACGATGAACGCAATCAACGTCGCCAATCCCAAGGTCGCCGCCTTCATCCGAAAGGTCTTGCACCGTCTGTTTCGCTTTGCCATAGCCTTACGCCTCCGCCAACTTCTCCACCGCGCGCAGTTTCGCCGTCCGCGCGCGGGGGTTTGCCTCAATCTCCGCCGGTTGCCCGGTCACCGCCTTCTTGAAAATCGCCTGCGTGCGCGGCAGTTCGCCCTGCCACTCACTCCCGCCCTGGATGAGCGAGACCTCGCGCCCGCAATGGGCCCGGAAACGCTGCTTCACCACCCGGTCGGTCAGACTCTCGAAGGTGATGATCGCCAAGCGCCCGCCGGGCTTGAGCAGCCGCAACCCGCCCTCGAGCGCCCGCTCCAAGTCCCCCATCTCGTCATTGACCGCCATTCGCAGAGCCTGGAAGACGCGCGTGGCCGGGTGGCGCCCCTTCGTGTGCGCGGAGCCGACCGCCCGGGCCACCACCTCGGCCAGCTGCAGCGTCCGCGTGATGGGCGCCCGGTTGCGCTCGCGCTCGATGGCCTTGGCAATGGCGAAGGCGCGCCGCTCCTCGCCCAGGGTCCGGAAGAGCTCGCTCATCTCCGCCACCGAGAGGCGCGCGAGCAGCTCGGCAGCCGTCTCGCCGGCGTCATTACGCATCCGCATATCCAGCGGCCCATCGTTGCGGAAGGAGAAGCCGCGCTCGGGGGTATCCAGCTGGTCGCTGCTGACACCCAGATCCAGCAAAATGGCATCCACCTGCGCAAAGCCGTTGGCCTTGGCCAGGGCCTCAATCTCGCCGTGGGCCCCCTGCACCAGCACGTGCTCGCCGGGCACACCCTCGCGCGAGAGGTTCGCACGCGCGCGTACGAGCGCTTCGGGGTCGCGATCAATTCCCAGGAGCCGCCCGGTGGCCCCGGCGCGGCGCATCACCGCGCTCGCGTGGCCGGCCTGACCGAGCGTGCCATCGATATACACGCACCCCGGCCGTGGCGCAAGCGCCTCGATCGTCTCCTCAAGCAACACGGGAATATGCATCGCCCACCTCCGCTAGAAGTCCAGTGCCGCCAACGCCTCGCTCAATGCCGCCTGGTCCACCGCAGCCTCCTGCGCTCGCGCCTCGGCAGCCCAAATCTCGCCATAGGTAATGGCCCCCACAAAGGCAATCTTCCCTGTAATCCCCGCAAAGTTCAGCAAGCGGTCACTAATCCGGATACGCCCCTGCACATCCAGCGGCAACTGCTCGGTATTCTGCCCCAGCACCCGCAACTTCTGCGCCACCAACGGGTCCGAAAAGCGCTTGCCCAGCAACTTCTCCCGCAGCCCCTGCATCCGCTCGTTGCTCAATAGCCGCAGACACTTCTCGTGCGGATCGGCCATCACAAAGACATACGCCGGATTCCCCAACGCATCCCGCCACCCCGACGGAATCGTCACGCGCCGCTTTGGATCCAACGCATGCTGCGCCACGCCCGATAAGACGGCGTCGCCTTGCATCGTTTTCACCTCGTTCTCTGTTTCCTTCACGGCTTGACCTTTTGTGACACTATTAAACACTTTCCCCCACCTCCGCGTCAAGTCTTTTCTCTCCAAGGGCCTATTTTTCTGCCTAAAG
>CAMGJH010000112.1 GCA_946056345.1 uncultured Lentisphaeraceae bacterium
CCTGCGGAGCAGGCCACTGCAAAACCTTTAGCGGTGCCTTTCTTCTCCCCCTGCGTAGCCTTGTGTGCCTTTCTTTGTGCTCTTTTTGACATAGCTCCTTCGGACTTGTGTTCTTTGTGGTTTCCTCCTGCGTAGCCCCGGGCCTAGTTCACGCGCGTCACGCGCGAGACTATGTTATGATAGGGGCGTTATGAGTGGATGTTGCAATTGCCAGCTGGAGGCGACGGGCGCGGGTGCACGGCGCTCGCGGGTGGCTATCGTCTGGCCGGGGTTCACGGGGTATATGGGGGCGTGTTGGCGGGCGTTGGCCGAGCGCGCGACGGTGAAAATCTGGCTCGAGCCGAGCCACTACGAGCAGCAGTTTGATGGTTCGGACCTGGCGGGGCTCGATTGGCAGCGGTTGGAGCCGGCGGACTTCCCTCGGGCGCTTGAGGAACTGCGCGAGTTCGCGCCGGAGTTGACGCTGGTCTGCGGTTGGCGGACGCCGTTGAGCCGCCTGGTGGGGCGGTTACCGTTGAGCGGCAAGAAGGTCATCGCCTTTGATATGCCCTGGGAGTGGCGGCTGCGGAAGATTGCGGCGAGGGTCGTGCTCTGGCCGCACTTACGCCACTTTGACGGGGCCTTTGTACCGGGGCGCAGCGCGGCAAAGTATGGACGCTGGCTGGGCTTTGGCGCTCGACTGGTGGAGGGCTCGAACACCAGCGGTTGGGAGCGCTTTCATACCGTCTCGCCGGCTGCGCGCGGCTTCCTCTTCGTGGGGCGGCTGGTCGAGGACAAGGGGCTCGACACGCTCCTGGCGGCCTACGCGCGCTACCGCCAGGTGGTTGCCGATCCGTGGCCGCTAGAGATTGTCGGGGTGGGACCGCTGAAGGTGCCGGAGGCGCCGGGGGTGCATTTGCGCGGCTTTGTGCCGCCGCAGGAGATGCCCCGCGTGATGGGGCAAGCCGCCTGCCTGGTGCTGCCGAGCCGCTGGGAGCCGTGGGGGGTGTGCGCGGCCGAAGCGATGTGCGCCGGGCTCTGCACCATCCTCTCGCGCGTCTGCGGCCTAACCTACGATGTCGCCCCCACGCGCCTCATCCGCCCGAATGATGTGCGCGGCCTGACTGAGGCGCTCGTGGCCATTGACCGCCTAACCCCCGCCGAGCGTGCCGCCGAGAGCCTCCGCGCACGCGAAGCGATGAAGCCGTATGCGGTTGCCCGGTGGGTCGAGCGCGTGATGGAGATGGCATGCAGGTAATCGACCCCTGGGAGGAGCATTGCGTGGAGTGCGGCGAGCCGGTCTGCTTCCGCACCTGCCAGAAGTTTCTCCCGGCGCCGACGGGCCGTTGCCGGCGGTTTGCGCGGGGGATTGAGTGGCAGGGCGGGGCGCGGGTCATTCGCTTTCTGGACTGGGGGAAGCTGGAATTGCTGTGGCACGGGGGCGTGGCCGGGGCGCGGATGGCGGCTGCATTTGCGTGGCTCGAGCGCACAGTTCCCGAACGCTTGGGCTGCGTGTGGCTCTACCGCCGTTGGCGGAGCCTGCGGTGGCGGTTGGGGCGGTTGGCGGCCTGGCATCGGCACGCACCGACGGTGTGGCACATCCGCTGCCGAAGTGCGGCCGCGTGTCGGTTGGTGGCCAGTGTGGCGCGGCCCGATGGCAGCGAGGTGTTGCGGCGGGAACTTCCGTTGCGCGCGCAGGAGCCCTTGGAGGTGGCGATGCGCTTGCCGCCCTTGGAGGAGCTCTCGCTGATTCGGCTGTGTGCCTACGAGGCCCCGCCCGAGGCGGTGGTCTTTGAGCGGCTGGAGCTGACCGATGAGCCGGTTCGGCAGATCAAGTGCGTGGCGTGGGACTTGGATGGCGTGCTGTGGGAAGGGACCTTGAGCGAGGGCGAGGCGGTGACCGTCAAGCCGGAGGTGGTGGCGGCCATCCGGGCGCTGGATGCGCGCGGGATTGTCAGTTCGATTTGCAGCAAGAACGATGCCACCGAGGCGCTCGCCAAGATCAAGCAATTGGGGCTGGAAGAGCTCTTTGTCTTCCCGCAGATTGCTTGGGGGCCGAAGAGTCTTTCGCTTCGTCGCCTGGCACAGGAGATGAATATCGGCCTGGAGGCCATTGCCTTTGTCGATGACCGGCTGGAAAACCGCCGCGAGGTACAGCGCGAAGTGCCCGAGGTGTTGACCTTGGACGAGGGCGCGGTGGAGGGGCTCCTGGCGCGGCCGGACTTTTCGCCGGAAGTGAGTGCCCAGAGCTCTCAACGGCGGCAGCACTATCGCGAGGAGATGGCGCGCCGGCAGGTGGCCGAGCACGACTTCGCCGGAGACGCGCAGGCCTTCCTCGCCCAGAGCGAATTGCAGGTGGCGTTGCTGCCCGTTGAGGGCGAGCGCGTGGAGCGGTGCCGGGAGTTGGTTCAGCGGACCAATCAACTGACCTTGACGGCCCGGCGCTACTCCCGGGAGGCCTTCGCGCAGTTGCTCGCGTGCGCCGAGTGCCGCGCGGTGCACGTACACGACAAGTATGGGGATTACGGCATCGTTGGCTTTGCGGCGTGGCGCGCGGGGCGCGTGGAGGAGTTGGTTTTCAGTTGCCGCGTGGCACAGAAGGGGGTCGAGCGGCGCGTTCTAGCGCAACTGCCCCCGGCGCTGGCCATCGAAGCGGTGGTGACCGAGCGCAATGGGCCCATCCGCGCGATTGTCGAGGCCTGGCTGGCAGAGAGGGGGCGGGGATGAGGTTTCGGCGGGCGATTGGCTGGGCCGTGGCGCAGGGGTATCGCTGGGGGCGGCGGCGGACCTTGGAGGCGCTGCGGAGCGCTCGTGCGCGGTTGCCGGTGGCTTTTCACGCGGCCGAGGCGGGGGAGGTGGAGGCGATTTTGGCGTGGTTCAAGCGCGCGGGAGTCTTGGCGCAGGTGGATTTGACCTTTGACGACGGCTGGACGCCCTTCGCCGAGACGGTGCGGGTTTTGGAGGCTTTCGAGAAGCCGGCCACGCTCTTTATTGCGCCGGGGCAGACGTTGCGCGGGCGGGTGTGGACCGATGGCACCACCGTGCCCCAGCGTCAGGCGCTCTATGCGCTGGACGAGGCGACGCGTTATGCGCAGTTGCAGGCTTGGGGCATTGACCGGGCGCGGCACCTGCTCACGCGCGAGGAGGTCTGCGCCCTGGCGCGCCATCCGCTCGTGACGGTGGGCAACCACACGTGGAGCCACGTGAGTTGCCCGCACCGTCCGCTGGCCGAGGTGTTGGACGAGGTGGACCGCGCCCAGGCGGTGCTAACCGCGTGGTGCGGCTATGCGCCCAAGGCCTTTGCCTATCCCTTTGGGCGCGGCACGGCGGAGCTGGATGCGGCCGTGCGGTCGCGGGGGTTGGTGCCGCACTACACGCGTCCGGGGCTGACGGTGGGCGAGGCGGGCTCCGCGCGGAACCTCTTCTATGAGGGGATGAGCCTGGCGGAGAACGTCGGGCGGCTCTTGATGGCCTGGCCGAAGGTGGGCGAGACGCTATGAGGCGGCTGCACATCGTGCCGGAGGCGAACGAGGCCAACGGGGTCTACCAGGTGGCGCGGCTGCTGGCTGGGCGCGACGGCGGGGAGGTGCGCACGCTCGCGCAGGGCCAGGCGATTGCGCCAAGGGCCTTCGACGAGGTGTGGGTCCACGGGATGTGGTTGCCGGGGCAGTGGCGTTGTTGCCGGGCGGCGGTGCGGGCCGGGTGCGCCTTGGTGCGGATGGTGCACGGGAGTCTGAGCCCGATTTACCTGCGGCGGCAGAGTCCGTGGGCCAAACGGTTGGTTGCGCCCATCGAGCGCTTTTGGTTCCGGCGCAGTGCGCGGGTGGTCGTGACAGGCGCGTGGGAGGAGGCCTGGTGCCGCGCGTGGGGGCTGCAGGGTCCCTTTGAGCGGGTGAATGTGGCGGACTTCTTCCCGCTGCAAACGGTTTGCCAGCGGCCGCAAGGAGCGGGACTGCGCGTGCTCTATTTGGGGCGGGCTCATCCGCTCAAGGGCGTGGCCTATCTGGAGGCGGCGGTGGCGCAGCTGCGCGCGTCCGGGCGGGCGGTGGAACTCCGGCAGGAGGCGAACGCCTTTGGCGCAGCGAAGGAGGCGGCCTTTGCATGGGCGGACGTGCTCTGTCTGCCGAGCCTCTCGGAAAACTTCGGCGTGGTGGTGGCCGAGGCGTTGACGCGGGGTGTGCCGGTGATTGTCACCGATGGCGCGAGCGCGTGGTCGGGGCTCTTGCCGGGGCAGGGCCGTTATCTTGCCGGCTATGTGGCCAGCAGCGACGAGACGCGCGTGGCCCTGCTCAGGGCCGCGTTGGAGACCTTCGTGCACGGCGATTGGGGGCGCGATGCTTAAGGGGCTTTTGGCCGAGCACGGGTTGTGGTTGCGCCGAGGCTTTGCCGGGCTCATCCTTGCGGCGGTCACCTACCTCTCCCTGGCCGACAGCGATGGGATGCGCCAGCACGAGGTGCTCCATCTCCTGGTGCGCATCTACCGCGCCACGGGCATCGCAATGGATAAACAGGTCCACGCGGCAATGTACTTTGCCGTCTGCGGGGCGCTGTGGCTGGCGATGCGCCACCGGTCCACGGGCTGGCCAACGCCCCTCAAAGCCTGGCTGATGGCCACCGGCTGGGGCGTGCTGATGGAGTTTGCGCAGTTGACCGAAACAGCCCTCGGCCTGGGCAAGCGTGGCTTTGATGTGGCCGACATGGCCGCCAACGCCTGTGGTGCCGCCGCCGCCGCCCTCCTCTGCGCGCTCTGGCTAGCGCTCGCTCGCTACATTCGCAAGGGTCCGTAGCGGTAGGCCTAATAGCCCCAACACTCATAGTTAGAGACAAACAGGCCCAACGTGGCGCAACTTTTTCGGGGCTGCCGGTTTCTGTTGTCTCCCGACGATTTTCCGGCTGTTTACAAGAGCCCCCGGAGACTCGGCCTGAGATGTCATAAGCCATTCATTCCCAAGGTTTTCCAGAGCGGCAACCTAAACGCGAAAATCCGCTCTTCTCAAATCTGCGAAACCCTTGATTTTACTGGCCTCAAGCGGTCTCTAAGCACGGGGTCCCGA
>CAMGJH010000113.1 GCA_946056345.1 uncultured Lentisphaeraceae bacterium
TTAAGAGCCACGTGGCCCGCCGCCGCCCCTACCGCCGCTGGGTCGAGGAAAACCGCATCCTCGTTGACGGCCTCTTCCGCGAGACGGCCCCCGAGCAGGTCCCGGGCGACCTCCTGGCCCGCCAGGCGCGCTTCGGCTACAGCCGCGAGGACATCTCCACCCTCCTCAAGCCGATGGCGGCCAACGGCCAGGAGCCGGTCGGCTCGATGGGCAACGATGCCGCCCTCGCCGTCCTCTCCGAGAAGCCCCGGCTGCTCTTCGACTACTTCAAGCAGCGCTTCGCGCAGGTCACCAACCCGCCGATCGACCCCATTCGCGAGGTCTCGGTGATGAGCCTGATGACCTACGTGGGCAACAAGGCCAACATCCTCGCCGAGACGCCCGAGCACGCCCGGCTCATCAAGATGCGCCGCCCAGTCCTCACCGATGCCGAGCTCGAACACCTTGGGCAGGTGGGCGCGGCAGAGTTCCGCCCCGTCACCCTCAAGATGGCCTTCCTCCAGGGCGGCGATGGTCAAGCCCTGGCCCAGGCGCTCGTCAACCTGGCCGGCGAGGCGGCCGGCGTGGCGGCCAAAGGCCACCGGCTGGTCATCCTCTCCGATCGCGACCTCGCCCCGGGCGAAGTCCCCATCCCCTCCCTGCTGGCCGTGGCCACGGTCAACCGCGCCCTCACCGAAGCCGGCGTCCGCTCCGAGACCGGGCTGGTGGTGCAGTCCGGCGAGGTGCGCGAGGTGATGCACTTTGCCCTGCTCCTGGGCTACGGCGCCACCGCCATCCATCCCTATCTGGCGCTGGCCACGGTCGCCGACCTCTCAGCCAAGGGCCTCACCGGCAACGACCCCGTCTCCGCCACGGCCAACTACATCCGCGCCATCGACAAGGGCATCCTCAAGGTGATGAGCAAGATGGGCATCTCCACGCTCCGCTCCTACCGATCCTCGCAGATCTTCGAGGCGGTGGGGCTGGGCCGCAAGCTCATCGACGAGTTCCTCCCCGGCACCGTCAGCCGCGTGGGCGGCATCGGCCTTGACGAGCTGGCGGCCGATGCCAACCGCCGCGCCGCCGCCACCCCCGCCCCGCTCCCCGCCGCCCTCCCGCTCTCGGCCGTCCAGACCGCGGCCCTGCCCGCCGGCGGTGAGCACACCTATCGCGTGGGCGGCGAGCGCCACCTCTGGACCCCGCAGGCCATCGCCGACTTCCGCCAGGCCGTCCGCGAGGGCGATTACGAGAGCTTCAAGCGCTACTCGCACGCCATTGACGACCAGGCCCACCACCTCTGCACCTTGCGCGGCCTCTTCGGCTTCACCCCCACCACGCCCATCCCGCTCGACGAGGTGGAGAGCGAGGAGGCCATCGTCCGCCACTTCGTCTCCGGCGCGATGAGCTTGGGTTCGCTCAGCCCCGAGGCGCACGAGACCATTGCCAAGGCGATGAACACCCTCGGCGCGATGAGCAACTCGGGCGAAGGCGGCGAGAATGCCGAGCGCTTCGGCACCGACCTGGGCAGCGCCATCAAGCAGATTGCCTCCGGCCGTTTCGGCGTGACGGCCGACTACCTCCGCCACGCCCGCGACCTGCAGATTAAGATGGCCCAGGGCGCCAAGCCCGGCGAGGGCGGCCAACTCCCCGGCCACAAGGTCGATGCCTTCGTGGCCAAGATCCGCCACGCCCTGCCCGGCCTCACCCTCATCTCCCCTCCGCCGCACCACGACATCTACTCCATCGAGGACCTTGCGCAGCTCATCTACGATCTGCGCACCGTCAACCCCGAGGCGCGCGTCTCGGTCAAGCTGGTCTCGGAGGTGGGCGTGGGCACGGTGGCCGCGGGCGTGGCCAAGGCCCATGCCGATGTCATCCTCATTGCCGGCCACGATGGCGGCACCGGCGCCTCGCCCCTCTCGAGCATCCACCACGCCGGGCTCCCCTGGGAGCTTGGACTGGCCGAGACGCAGCAGACGCTCGTCCTCAACCGCCTGCGCGGCCGCGTCCGCATCCAGGTCGATGGCCAAATCAAGACCGGGCGCGACGTGGTCATCGGCGCGCTCTTGGGTGCCCAGGAGTTCGGCTTTGCCACCACCATCCTCGTCTGCCTGGGCTGCGTGATGATGCGCCAGTGCCACAGCAACACCTGCCCGGCGGGCGTGGCCACCCAGGATCCCGAGCTGCGCAAGCGCTTCGCCGGCAAGCCCGAGTACATCGTCAACTTCCTGCGCTTCGTCGCCCGCGAGGTCCGCGAACACCTCGCCGCGCTCGGCCTGCACAGCCTCGATGAAGCCGTCGGCCGCACGGACCTCCTGCGTTTCGACGAGGCCATCGCCTACGCCAAGACCCGCCAGCTCGACTTCTCGGCCATTTTCGCCCACGTCACGCCCCCCGGCCCCGAGCCCACCGAGGCCAAGGAGCCCGCCGGCGTCTACGACCGCACCGTCCTCCTCCCGGCCATTGCGGCCGCCCTCGCCGGGCGGCGCGCAGCGGACAGCGGACAGCCGACAGCGGACAGCGCGCGTTCCGCGACGGATCAGCCGGCGGCCCAAAAGCCCTCACAGCCTGAAGTCGCTTCCGAGGGCGGCCCTTGCGCCAACGCGCCGGCGGCTGTCAGCTGTCAGCTGTCAGCTGTCGGCTCAGCTCCCATTGAGCTGACACTCGACGTGCGCAACACCGACCGCTCCATCGGCACGGGGCTGGCCGGCGAGATTGCCGCGCGCACCGGCGAAGCGGGTCTGAGCGAGGGCTCCATCCTCCTGCACCTCAAGGGCGTGGCCGGGCAGAGCCTCGGCGCCTTCCTCACCGGCGGGGTCACGCTGGACCTGGAGGGCGAGGCGAATGACTACGTGGGCAAGGGCCTCTCCGGCGGCACCGTCATCGTCCGCCCCAAGCCCGTGGAAGGCTTCATCCCCGAGGAGAACGTGGCCGCCGGCAACGTCATCGGCTACGGCGCCACCTCCGGCCGCGTCTTCATCAACGGCCTGGTGGGCGAGCGCTTTGCCATCCGCAACTCCGGCGCCACGCTTGTCTGCGAAGGCACGGGCGACCACGGCTGCGAGTATATGACCGGCGGCCGCGTCCTGGTCCTGGGCCCGGCGGGCGACAACTTCGCCGCGGGCATGACCGGGGGCCTGGCCTATGTGCTCGATGAGGCGGGCGACTTCGACCTGCGCTGCAACCTCGGCAGCGTGGACCTCGAGAGCGTCGACCCCGGCACCCCGCAGGCCGAGGAGCTGCGCGCGCTGCTGGCCGCGCACGTCGAGGCCACCGGCTCGCCCAAGGGCCGGCGCATCCTGGAAGACTTCGCCGGCTGGCTGCCGCGTTTCGTCCTCGTCTTCCCCGTGGAATACCGCCGCGCCCTCGAGCGCGCCGCCGAGCAGCACTAAGGAGTTTCGCTATGCACCGTTATCGTCCCGTCGATGAACGCCGCCGTGATTGGGCGGAGGTTGAGTTGCCCCTGAGCGCCGAGGAGAGCCGTTGCCACGCCCAGGCCTGCCTGAGCTGCGGCGTGCCCTTCTGCCACGGCATGGGCTGCCCGCTCGCCAACCCCATCCCCGAAACCAACACCGCCGTCGCCAGCGGCAACGACGCTCTGGCCTACGCGCTGCTCTCGCAGACCGACCTCTTTGCGGAGTTCACCTCGCACATCTGCCCGGCCCTCTGCGAAGGGAGCTGCACCCACGGGATGGAGGGCGAAGAGCCCGTCTCCATCCGCGCCCTCGAGCGTCACATCATCGACACGGCTTGGGCCAACGGCTGGGTCCAGCCCATCCTCCCCGAGCGGCGCACGGGCAAGCGCGTGGCGGTGGTCGGTTCGGGCCCTGCCGGGCTCGCCGCCGCCGAACTCCTTAACCGCGCCGGCGTGGAGGTGACCGTCTACGAGCGCTCGGCCACCCCCGGCGGCCTCCTGCGCTATGGCATCCCCGACTTCAAGCTCGCCAAGCGCCTCGTCGCGCGCCGCATCGCGCTGATGGAAGCCGAGGGCATCCGCTTCGTCACCGGCACCGAGGTCGGCAAAGAGGTCGCAGTGGAGTGGATTGCCAAGCGCCACGACGCGGTCCTCTGGGCCATCGGCACCGCCATCCCGCGCAATCTCGCCCTCCCCGGCCGCGACCTGGAGGGCATCCACTTCGCCCTCGACTTCCTTATCGGCCAGAACCGCGCCCTCGCTGGCGAACTCCCCGCCGCGCCCATCTCCGCCAAGGGCCGCGACGTGCTCGTCATCGGCGGCGGCGACACCGGCTCCGACTGCGTCGGCACCGCCCGGCGCCAGGGGGCCCATTCCATCACCCAGGTGGAGATCCTCCCGATGCCCCCTGCCGAGCGCTCGGCCTCGACCCCCTGGCCGCGCTGGCCCTGGAAGCTGCGCACCTCCTCCAGCCACGAAGAGGGCTGCGAACGCCTCTGGAACATCGAGTCCCTCGCCTTCGAGGGCGCGGTGGGCCGCGTCTCCGGCGTCAAGATCCGCCAGGTGGCCTGGACCTGCTCGCCCACCGGCAAGCCCCTCTCCTTCACCCCCGTGGAAGGCTCCGAGCGCACCTTGAAGGCCGACCTCGTCCTCCTGGCAATGGGCTTCACCGGCGTGCCCGAGCACCTCCTCGCCCAGCTCCCGCGCAACGCCAACCGCCCCCTCCTCGCCCCGGCCGACCCCGCCCGCGCCACCTTCGCCTGCGGCGACTGCGTCTCGGGCCCTTCCTTGGTGGTCCGCGCCCTGGCCGATGGCCGCCGCGCCGCCCAGGAAATCCTCGCCGCCCTCGCCTAAGCCCCACAGCTCACCGCCAGCCGCTAACAGCTAACCGCTGCGAGCGCAGCGAGCCGGGGTTGCCCGTTCTGACGGGCCGCGTCCCCGCGGCCCAAGTAAGCTCCAGGCCACCGGGGACGGCGGCCATCAGAACGGGCGCCCCCCGGGCGTTTTACATTTTTGTCCGCCCCGGGTTGGCCTCGAGGTAGGCCCGGGTTCGAGGTCGACCCGGGCCGGGTTCGATAATTAACCCTTAGGGATAATTCAATTAAGCCTTAGGGATA
>CAMGJH010000114.1 GCA_946056345.1 uncultured Lentisphaeraceae bacterium
TTATCCCACTTCACCCCCCTCGGCGTCAAGCGCTCTGCGCAGAAAGTTGAAGCTGACAGCCGACAGCTGGCCGCTGCGGCGGCGCAGAACTACTTCAGCCGCTCGTAGGCGGCGTTGATTTCGGCCATCCGGTCGGAGGCTTGCTTGAGGAGGCTCTCGGGGAGGCCCTGGGCCTGGAGACGATCGGGGTGGAGCTCCTTGACCTTCTGGCGGTAAGCGCGCTTAATCTCCTCGGCTGTGGCGTTGGCAGAGAGGCCGAGGAGGGCGAGGTCGCGCGCACGCTGCGCGGCGGTGTCGACGCGGGGTTGGTGGGCGCGCTGGCGCTCACCGCTGCCAAAGCCGCCCATCATCGGCCGCAGAATGAGCTGCACCAGGGCCAGGGGCAGACCAAAGATTTGCGCCGCGCCGAGCAAAATCTCGCGCGCCGGCGGCGGCAGGTCGCCCTCCGCGCAGGCCACGCGCGCCAGGAAGCGGAAGGTGACCACGCGGACCTCGAAGTTGCCGCAGAGATCGGCCAGCGCCTGCGCGCTCTCGCGCCAAGTGCCGGGGGCCGCCTTCCCTTCGCGGAAGGCCTCCTGGGCCAACTGCAACATCTCGCCCGAGAGCTGCAGCTCGCGGAAGATCCGCTCCACGCCGGCAATCTCGCGCTCGGAGACACGCCCATCGGCCTTGGCAATCTTCCCCAAGAGCGCCATCAGGTGGTAGACATACTTGAGGCGCTGGCGCATCGCTGCCTCGCTCGGCGCGTCGGTGCGCCCAGCGTCACTGCCGCCGCTGCCGCCGCCAAAGAGTTCGCGCACCAACCACGCCACCGCTCGGAAGAGGAAGGCAAAGAAGAGGATGCCAAAGAGTTGGGAGAGGCAGCCCATCGCGTTCCCGTGCTTACGCTTGCTCCGTGGCTGCGGCCAGACGCTGCTTCAGGTCAAAGTCCTCCAACTGCTCGAAGAGGCCATCGAGTTCGCCCTCCATTACGCGGTCGAGGGAGTAGAGGGTGAGATTGATGCGATGGTCGGTGAGCCGGTTTTGCGGGAAGTTGTAGGTGCGGATACGCTGGGAGCGGTCGCCGCTGCCGCGCAGGGTCAGGCGCGTGGCCCCGGCCTTGGCCTCCTCGGCCTGCCGCCGCGCGTCGAGAATGCGCGACTTGAGCACCGCCAATGCCTTTTCCTTATTGCGGTGTTGGCTACGCTCATCCTGACACTGCGCCACTAACCCCGTGGGCAGGTGCGTAATGCGGATGGCCGAGTAGGTGGTGTTCACCCCCTGCCCGCCGTGACCGCCTGCGCAGAAGATGTCGATGCGCAGTTCGCTCTCGGGAATCTCCAGCTCGTCCTCTTCGTCGGCCTCCGGCAGCACAATGACCGTCGCTGCCGAGGTGTGGATACGCCCCTGCGCCTCGGTGACCGGCACGCGCTGAACCCGGTGCCCGCCGCTCTCGAAGCGAAAGCGCCCATAGGGGCTCTCGCCCCCGGAGATGGTAAAGACCACCTCCTTGTAGCCGCCGAGTTCGTTTTGCGACTCATCCATCACCGAGAGGGTGTAGCCGTGCGCCTCGCAATACTTCAAGTACATCCGGAAGAGGTCTCCGGCAAAGAGCGCCGCCTCGTCGCCCCCCGTCCCGGCGCGGATTTCCACCATCGCGTTGCGCTCATCGAGCGGATCGGCCGGCAAGAGCGCGCGCAACAGCCGTTCTTCGGCCTTGGGCAACTCCGCCTCGGCGCGGGCAATCTCCTCGCGCGCCATCTCGGCCATTTCGGGGTCGGAGGCCATCTCGCGGGCTGCAGCCAGGTCGCTCTCCAGCCCGAAGGCGTAATCGGCGGCTGCCTCAATACGCTTGAGGCGCGTGTGTTCGCGCAGGACCTCCTGGTACCGCTTGCGATTTCCCGTGACGGCCGGGTCGGCCATCTCGGCCTCCACCGCCGCCAGATGCTCCAACGCCTTGGCAATCTGTCCGCGCTCAATCATCGCCTATGCCCTCTCACGCGCTATACAAAAAACAGCAAACAGCCGGCAACCGCTCCAGCTGCGCCCCGGGCTTCCCGGAGCCGCCTTGCTCCACGCCGCGCTGTTCGCTGTTTGCCGCTGTGCGCAAACGGAAGATTACTTCTTGCCGTAGCGCTGCATGAACTTGTCGATGCGCCCTTCGGTGTCCATCACCGTCTTCTTGCCGGTGTAGTAAGGATGGCAAGCCGAGCAGACGTTGCAGGTCATTTCCTTCTTCGTGGAGCGGGTGTGAATCACGTTGCCGCACGCGCAGGTGATCGTCGCGTCTTCGTACTTGGGATGAATGTCTTTCTTCATAACGTAAAAGCCTTTCTACCTCTAAAAAGTCCTGCTACTATAACACACCGGCGGCGGGCAGTCAAGCCCCCGCAGCGCGCACCGCGCTGCGGGGCCGGGGCGGCGCGCTTAGAGCGAGTCGCCAAAGTCCTCGCGGAACTTGGCCACGAGCTTCTCCTGCCAGTCGCCGATGGGTTCGAGGCGGCCGAAGAAGAAGCGCAGCACCTTGGGTTCGTCGACGAACTTCAGGCCGCCGACGAGGTGGCGGTTCTTGTAGAGCCATTCCACGCGGTCGATGGCGTATTCCACCTGCGAGAGGGTGTAGACGCGCCGGGGCATCGCCAGGCGCAGGAGTTCGAGCTCGGCGAAGCGTTCGGACCCATCTTCGTTGCGCTGTTCGGAGAGGGTGCCGCGTTCCATCCCGCGCACGCCGCCGGCGATGTAGAGCGCGGCGGCCAACGCACCGGCCGGGTACTGCTCGTGGGGGACGTGCGGGAGAATCTCGGTGGCGTTGAGGTGGCAGCCCAGGCCGCCGGCGGGCAGAATGACCGGCACGCCGCGCTTGTGCAGCTCTTCGGCCATATAGGCGATGAACTGCGGGCCCTGGCTGATGATGTCTTCATCCATCGACTCATCGAGGCCGACGGTGATGGCCTCCATCTCGCGCACGGACATGCCGCCGTAGGTGAGGAAGCCTTCGTAGAGGGGGATGAACTCCTTCATGTGCAGCTCTTCGGCCTTTTCGCGGATGGCGATGCCGCCGCCGCGCGCGAAGCCGAGCTTGCGGGCCGAGAAGTAGATGATGTCCATCAGGCTGGCAATCTCGGCGGTGATTTCGCGGATGGTCATCTCCTTGCACGCCGCCTCGCGCTGCTTGATGAAGTAGAGGTTATCTTGCAGGAGCGAGGCATCGAGCACCAGGCGCAGGCCGTACTGCTTGCAGAGCGCCGAGACCGCACGCATATTCTCCAGCGAGAGCGGCTGGCCGCCGACCAGGTTCGTGCCCGCCTCGATGCGCACAAAGGGGATGTGCTCGGGGCCGACTTCCTGAATGAGCGCCTCCAAGCGCGGGATGTCGAAGTTGCCCTTGAAGGGGCAATCATTGACCGGCTCGAGGCCTTCCTTGATAATCAGCTCCTCCACGCGGCCGCCCATGCGGGTGATGTGGGCCTTGGTGGTGGTGAAGTGGAAGTTCATCGGCACCACGTCGCCGGGTTTGACGTAGGCGCTGGCGAGGATGTTCTCGGCCGCGCGGCCCTGGTGCACCGGCAGAAAGTAGGGGAAGCCCGGGAAGATTTCGCGTACCTTTGCGGACATCCGGTTGAAGGTCTCCGAGCCGGCGTAGGAGTCATCCGCGCGCAACATTGCCGCCTGCTGCAGGTCGCTCATCGCGTTGACCCCGGAGTCGGTGAGCATATCCATAAAGATGTCGCGGTTCTGCAACAAGAAGGTGTTGTTCCCCGCTTCATTCATCAACCGCGCGCGCTCCTCCACCGGGGGGAGAAAGAGCTTTTGCACAATGCGCACCTTGTGCATTTCGAGGGGAAGCGACTTACCGCTGAAAAACTTGACCTTTGCCATACGAATACCTTGTCCTTACAAGAGTGAACAAAAAACCGATTACCGCTTAGTCTACACCATTCTCTTGCCCCCACGCAAGCCACCCGCGCCCAGCCCGGGCGTGGTGTGGGGGCTCCTCGCCCCCACGCCCCGCGGGCACTTCGGCTGAAGGTTACGCACGGGGGCGCGTCAGCACGCATAGGCGGTTTTGCAGGCCGCTGTCCCGGCGGCTAGGCATCGAGCTATCCGCGGGCGGCTTTGCGCAGGTTGCAGGTGCGGCAGAGGAGTTGACAGTTCTCGCGGGTGGTGGGGCCGCCCTTGGACCAGGGCTTAATGTGGTCGGCATCCATCTCCTCCAAGGGGAAGACCTCGCCGCAGATGGCGCAGCGACCGCCCTGGATTTCGTAGACGGCCTGACGGGTGTTGCCATCGAAGGCGCGCAGGTTGAGGTGGCGCTCGTCGTGGTCGAGCACATAGGCGTAGATGCCGCTCTGACGCTGCACATCGCTATCGGCCATCAGCCGCGAGACCTCCTTTTCCAGCGCCTGGGCATCGAGCGTGCGCTCGTGGTGCAGCGTGTAGAGCCGCCCCCAGTCGACCCCCTTGAGCGCCTTGCGGATCTTTGGGAAGGTGCTTTTGGCCCAGGCGATGACGGTTTGGAAGTGGAGCCAGAGCGCGGCGGCATTGGGGTCGTGCTGATGGGCGGCGAGGTAGGGCTTCGCGCCTACGCCCATCCACTTGAGCGCCGTCTCCAGCAACTCCTGGCGGATGACATCGGCCTTAACATAATCCTTGGAGAGGCAGTAGGCCGGGCAATTCCGCTTACTGAAGATCTTTTTGGCATCACTCACCAAGGGGCCGCAGTAGACCGCGTTGAGCAACTCTTGCTCGGTGAGCTGCTCGCCGGCGATGTTGATGGTGCGGAACCAGGCCAACTTCTCGCTTTCGGTGCCACGGCAGACGTAGACCATTACCTTATAGTCCAGGATGGGCGCCTGCTCGTCGTCCTTTAGATTATGGAAGTAGCGCATATCGTGGGCAAAGTCGCCATGGACGAATTGGCAGAGGGAGAGGGTCCGCTGCTGCCCATCGATGACCTCGAAGGTGCCATTGCCGCGGTCGGCCCAATACATCACATTCAGCGGATAGCCCTGCTTGACCGTG
>CAMGJH010000115.1 GCA_946056345.1 uncultured Lentisphaeraceae bacterium
TGGGGTTGTGGTACGGGGGGGCGCGGGGGGGGGGGGGGGGGGGGGCGAGGCGCGTGGTGATTGGCGAGGGGGTGGAACTGGGGGCGATGCCGACTGATGCGGAGGGGAACTTGGCGGTGCGCGCGGTGCGGCTGTTAGAGCGAGAGGTGGGGCGCTCGCTCCCGACGCGGCTGGAGATCCGCAAGCGGATTCCGCTGGGCGGCGGGCTTGGCGGAGGGAGTTCGAATGCGGCGACGGTGTTGCGAGGGATGAACGAGCTGTGGGCGCTGGGGCTAACGCGCGAGCGATTGTGCGAATTGGGGGCGGAACTGGGGTCGGACGTGGCGCAGTTTGTGCTGGATGGGTTGGTGCGGATGCGCGGGCGCGGGGAGGTGGTGGAGCGCGCAGAGGGGCGTTTGGGGCCGGGCGTGTGGGTGGTGCTGGCCAATGATGGAACCCATTGCCCCACGCCGGCGGTCTACCGAGCCTTTGACCGAGCGCCGCGCGCGGGGGGGCGGTTGACAAATGGGGATGAATTGTGGGACAATATACGCCTCTCTTTCCAAGCGGGAGAAGTCTCGCGCGTAGCCAGCGTGGTCGGAAACGACCTGGAGGCGGCGTGTTTTGGGCTTTTCCCGGGGGTTGCCCGGACGGCGGAAGCTTTGCGGGCGGCCGGCTGCCAAGGGGTCACGCTCTGTGGCAGTGGCGCAACGGTTTTCGGGCTGGTGCGTAGCCGGTTGGAGGGGGAGCGGGCGCTCGGGCATCCGGCTTTGGCAGGGTGTTGGCGAGCATGTGTTCAGACGCTGCCCGATGGTGTAATGGCAGCACACGGGCCTTTGACGCCCATAGTCATGGTTCGAATCCATGTCGGGCAACCATAACGGTTGGCGCAGCGTCTGGTAAACGAGGAAGCACGATGGAAAAGTTGCAGGTTTTTTCAGGGACGGCAAATCAGCCTTTGGCCGAGAAGATTGCCGCGTGCATGGGCACCACGCTGGGCGCGGTGGATATTCGCCATTTCCCTGATGGCGAAACGTGGTGCAAGATTAGCGACAACGTGCGCGGGGCCGACCTCTTCCTCGTGCAGCCGATTTGCAAGCAGCCCAACGAGATGTTGATGGAGCTGCTGATTATGATTGACGCCGCGCGCCGCGCTTCGGCCGATCGCATCACGGCGGTTCTTCCCTATTTTGGCTATGCGCGCCAGGACCGCAAGGACCAGCCGCGCGTGCCGATCACCTCGAAGCTCGTGGCTAACCTCCTCGTCGCCGCCGGTGCCAACCGGGTGTTGACGATGGACCTGCACGCTGCGCAGATTCAAGGCTTTTTCGATATTCCCGTGGATCACCTTCACGCCGCGCCGGTTATGGTGAAGTACCTGCGCGAAATGAAGCTCGCTAAGCCGCTTGTCGTTTCTCCCGATACCGGCGGGGTCAAGACGGCTTACGCTTATTCGCAGATGCTGGGCACTGGCCTGGCTATCGTGGCGAAGCAGCGTTTGGGTGCCGCGGAAGTGGATGCGTTCAGCGTCGTCGGTGACGTCGACGGCTGTGACGTGATTATGGTCGACGACATGACGACGACTTGCGGGACGCTTTGTGCAGCTGCGAAGCTCCTGAAGTCTCGCGGCGCGCGCTCTGTGCGTGCCGTTGTCTCGCACATCCCCCTCACGCAGGTGGGCATCGACCGCCTGCGCGCCAATGACGGGCTCATCGAAGAGCTCATCACGACCGACTCCATCCCGCTCGATGAATCGATCTCGGGCTTGCCGTCGATTAAGGTGCTCTCCGTCGCGCCCTTGCTGGCCGAGGCGATCACGCGCATCCATAACAACCAGTCCGTCTCCTCGCTCTTCCGCCTGTCGTAAGAGCCCGAAACGGACATTCCCAGAAACCAAGGACACACACATCCATGAACCAGATCACACTCAACGCCTCCGTGCGCACCGAGCAGGGATCCAAGGCCGCCGGTCGTTTGCGTCGCGCGGGGAAGATTCCCGGCGTCATCAAGCGTATGTCGGGGGAGTCGACCCTTATCGAGCTGGATGCCCACGCTTACGATATGACGATGCGCGCCCACCACGGCGATCAGCTCCTCGTCTCGATCGACCTCGGCGGCACCAAGCTCTCCGCGCTGCTGCGCGAAACCCAGCACGACGTGATGACCGGCAAGGTCTCGCACGTTGACTTCGGCGAAGTCGACATGGGCCACACCGTGCGCGTAGAAATCGCTATCAACCTCGTCGGCACCCCCGATGGCGTCAAGAATGCCAACGGCGTGCTCGAGCAGGAACTCCGCGCCATCCACGTCGACTGCCTGCCCTCGGACATCGTCGAGAGCTTCGACATCGATGTCTCGGCCCTCAAGGTCGGTGACTCGCTCCTCGCCTCGCAGCTCAACCTCGGCGAGAAGTATCACGTTACAACCCACAAGGATACCGTCGTGGCCGCCGTGGTCGCTGCCGATGAAGAGATCGAGCTGCCCGCCGCCCCCGCTGACGGTGCCGCCGCCGAGCCCGAAGTGATCGGCGCGAAGAAGGCTGACGCGGCCGCTGAGCCCGCCAAGAAGTAATCCACCGGCCGGCCGCATCCGCGGCTGGGCCACGGCAACGTAAGCAATGAAAGTGTTGGTTGGTCTCGGGAACCCCGGCGCACAATACGCCCAGACTCCCCACAACCTCGGCTTCCTGGCCCTCGACGCGCTCGCCGCGCAGCTCGGGGCCGACTGGAAGAACGAACCGCGCTTCAAAGCCCTCGTTGCCAAAGTCCTTCGCAAGGGGGAAACCCTGTGGCTGCTCAAGCCGCAGACCTACATGAACCTCTCCGGAGAATCTGTGGGCCCCTTCCTGAAGTACTACGGCGCAAGTGCCGATGACCTGCTCGTGTTGAGCGACGATTGCGACCTGCCCCCCGGGCAGCTCCGCCTCCGCCCAGCCGGCTCCGCCGGTGGCCACAACGGCCTCAAGAGCATCATCGCGCACGTCGGCACCGAAGCCTTTGCCCGCCTCCGCCTTGGAGCCGGGCGCCGCGCCGGAGAGCGCAGAGGATTGATTGACTTCGTCCTCCACCGCTTCTCCCCCGAGGAGGCCGAGGAAGCCGCGCAGACCGCCCAGCGGGCCGCAGAAGCCACGCTCTGCTGGATTGACTGCGGCACCGCCGAAGCCCAGAACCGCTACAATGCCCCCCGGCAACCGAACCCTTAGGAATTGTAATGAAGCAGTACGACGCACATTTCATCTTCGTCCAGAACGGCCGCGACGAGGCCTGGGCGAAAACCATCGAGCGGATGCAGGGCGAGATCACCCGCATCGGCGGCAAGGTCCTCGACACCCAGGATCTTGGCAAGAAGACCTTCGCCCGCATTCAGCAGAAGAAGGAGAGCGGCACCTACCTCACCATCCGCTTTGAGCTGGAGGCCGCCAAGGTCAACGAGCTGCGTGCTCGCTATGCCCTCATCGAAGAGATCTTCCGCCTGCAGATCCTCGCGATCGACCCGATCGTGGAGGCGAAGCTCGTCAAGCAGGCCGCCGAGAAGAAGGCCCGCCAGGAAGCCGCCGCCAAGGCCGCCGCCGAAGCCGCCCCCGTGGAAGCCTAACCTAAACGGGAGCCTTCGATGGCCGCAACCCTCAACAAAGTCTTCCTGATGGGGAACCTCACGCGGGATCCCGAAGTGAAGCAGACCCCCTCGGGCGAGACCGTCGCGGATATGAGCCTGGCGGTGAGTGAGCAGTTCCGCTCGCGCGCCACCAATGAAGTCCGCGAGGTCGTCACCTACGTCGATGTCACGGTCTGGGGACGCGTGGCGGAAAACTGCGGTCAGTACCTGACCAAGGGCCGCCCAGTCTTCGTGGAAGGCCGTCTGGTCACCGACTCGTGGGAGGACAAGACCACCGGCCAGAAGCGTAGCCGCCTGCGCGTGCGCGCCGACCGCGTCCAGTTCCTCTACTCGCCCAACGCCAATCGGCGCGAGACAAGCGGAGCGACGGCCAGCAGCGAATGGGCCCCCGCCCGCGAGGCGTCCACCGCGCCGGCCCCGGCCCCTGCGCCAGCTCCGGTCGAGCCCGCCGCCGACAGTCGCGACCCCGAAGATCTCCCCTTCTAACCACTCTGTAAGCAAGGAACTTTTCACCATGCCTATGAAACCCAAACGCCCCGGTTCCCGCAAGCCGAAGACCGACCTGGTCCCCCGCAAGCGCCAGCCCTTCATCGAGCCCACCGAGCTTGTCGATATCAACAACGTCGAGCTCCTGAGCCACTTCATCACCGAGTACGGCAAGATTATTCCTGCGCGCGTCTCGGGCGTCACCGCGCTCCAGCAGCGCCACATCAAAAAAGGCATCCGCCGCGCCCGCAACATGGGCCTGCTCGCCTAAACCGAAAGGAAAGACACCATGTCCGTTCAAGTCATTCTGATGGATGATGTCGCCCACCTCGGCAAGATTGGCGACACTGTGCACGTGCGCGATGGCTACGCCCGCAACTACCTCCTGCCTAAGGGCCTCGCCGAGCCCGTCACCAAGAACGCCCTGCGCAAACTCGAGAAGATCCGCAAGGAGCGCGAAGAGCTCCTCAAGATCCGCAAGGCCGAGGCCCTCGACAAGGCTTCCAAGCTCAAGGGTCAAACCCTCACGATCGCCGTTAAGGCCGTCGAGGGCGACGAGGAAGGCAAGCTCTACGGTTCTGTGACCGCCGCGGATATCGCCAAGGCGCTCACCGACGCCGGCGTGGCGGTTGACCCGGCGATGGTGCTCCTCGCCGAGCCGATCAAGAAGTTGGGCAACCTGGAAGTGACCATCGCCCTGATGAGCGAAGTCTCCTGCCAGCTCAACCTCGCGATCGTCGCAGAATAAGCGCGCGAGCGCACGAGCAAAGAGAGGGGCGGCCAGCGGCCGCCCCTCTTCTTTGCTCTCGATAGACGGGAAAACTCGCCGGGCTGCGCCCAACTCGCGATAGACGAGAAGCGCGTTCCGCGACGGGCAAACCTGTGAAGTTGGACCGGGCATTTTACCTC
>CAMGJH010000116.1 GCA_946056345.1 uncultured Lentisphaeraceae bacterium
CGGGCGGGGTGATGTCGCCCATCTGCACAAAGTTGAAGCCGGCGGTGCGGAACATGGCGCTTTGGGCAAAGCCGATGGAGACGCGTTCAAGGTCTTGCCCCAAGAGGCGGGAGAGGGAGGTCCAATCGGCTGCGCGCAGGCACTCCCAGTAGGAGGTTTCGCCGGGGAGGTAGGCGAGGGAGGCATTCCACTCGAGGACGGTGAAGAGGGCGCCGCCCCCAACGAGAAGGATGAGGGTGGTCCAGAGGACGATGCGCGCGTGGAGGGAGATGCGGCCGCGGCGGCGGAGGTCGCGCTGCCAGAAGTGGTAGCGGAAGACGTTGGAGAGGACGATGAAGCCGAGGCCACCGAAGATGACGATCAGGGAGATGATGGCCACGTAGGGCAGGTCGCCGCGCATCGCAGCGAGGTTGCCCGAGTGAAGGGAGAGCCCGGCGTTGCAGAAGGCGCTGATGGCGTGGAAGAGGGCGAACCAAAGGCTCTTGGCGAGGGGGTAGCCGTGGTGATAGAAGTAGCGCAGGAAGAGGAGACCGGTGCCGAGGAGCTCGAAGGTGAAGACATAGCGGACCGTTTGGCGCAGGAGGGAGTGGGCGAGGCCGTCGTGGTCCGCGCCGTAGCTCATCACCATCTGGCGCTCGCCACCGGCCGAGACGCGCCCAAGTAAGAGCGAGACGATGAGGGTGCCCAAGGTGAGCAGGCTCAGACCGCCGAGCTGGATGCACAGCAGTAACACCGCCTGGCCGAAGGGCGTGTAGGCGGTGGGCACGTCGAGGACCGTGAGGCCGGTCACGCACGAGGCGGAGGTAGCCATAAAGAGGTTGTCAAGGAGGGCGCGGGCGCAGGTGCTCCAGGCAAAGGGCTGCCCCGGGAGCTCCCACGACCAACGGCCCGAGGCCTGGGCCCAGGGGGTGTTGAGGAGCGCCCAGCCGGCGAAGATGAGCAGGAGAAAGGTCCAGACTAGGGCGCGGCGGGGGTTGAAGCGCTTGACCTTGGGGAGGGAGGAGAGGGGGTGGAGGTCGTTCTCCAGGTCGCACAACCGCTGTCGGAAGGCCTGCAGGTCGGAGTGGTCGGGGCTTCTCATAGGGCAAGTTCCTCCGGGGAGGGGGGCGAGAGGGTGGCACCGCGGTAGGGCAGGCCGAGGGCTTCGTACTTCATCACGCCGAGTTCGTGGTAGGGCAGGCGGTCGATGCGCTGGACGTTGAGGCCAGCGATCATTTCGCGCGTGGCGGCCTTCTCGGCGGGCGTATCGTTGAGGCCGTGGGCGACCACCTGGCGGATCCAGACGGGCTTCTGGGTTTGGCGCAGATGGGCGAAGATGCGCTGGGTGGGTGCCTGCGAGAGGCCGGTCACCTCGCGGAAGCGGTCGGGATCGGGTGCCTTGACATCGAGGAGGATGAGATCGGCGGCATCGAGGAGGGCGCGGGCGGCGGGGGTGTCGAGGGCACCGGAGGTGTCGATGGCCACGTGGAAGCCCTCGGCGTGAAGGGCGGCGACGATGGGCAGAAGCGCCTCGGCCTGCAAAAGCGGCTCGCCGCCGGAGAAAGTGATGCCGCCATCGTTGCCCAGATAGGGGCGCATCCGCCGGGCTCGGCGGAGGAGCTCGGAGAGGGGGACGGCGGTGCCGCCGGCGGGGTCCCACGTGTCGGGGTTATGGCAGAAGAGGCAGCGCAGCGGGCAGCCTTGGAGGAAGACCACCAGGCGAATGCCCGGGCCGTCAACCGCGCCAAAGCTCTCGTAGGAGTGGACGCGAAGGGTGGGCTCGGGGGCCGGCGTGGCGGAGGAAGAAAGCATAAGGCTAAGACTTGGGGAGGGTGTTTAGGCCGGCGAAGGCGGGATCCCCGGCGGCCGACTCTAGGGCGCAGGCCGCACGCCAGGTGCCCCAAACCCACCAGCGGCCGGGCTTCACGCCGAGGACTTCGCGCACCAGGCGGCCGCGGCGGTCGTAGAAGCGGACATCGATGGCAAAGCGCATCCCGAGGGTGTGGATGGCGTTGCAGGGCGCGAGGAGGAGCGCCTCGCCGGCAGGGAGGCCGCAGCGCCCAAGGAGGCCGCGCATCCGCGCGAAGGGCGTATCGGCACGGGTAATGGTCACGGCGTGGCCTCGGGCACGACGCGTAAGGTGGGGACCAGCTGGGCCATAAAGTCGCGCAGGGCGGCCTCTCCCTCGGGGGTCTGGAAGTCGTGCTGCGGGGAGGAGATGGTCACCATCGCCCAGCGGCGGATGCGGTTGTGGAGCGAGCGCTCCCAGACGTCGCCCAGCACGCGCTCGAAGTTGGAGACGGTGGCCTTGTCGGCATTGAGGAAGACGTAGGCAAAGCCGCTGCGCCCGAGCTGCCCTTCGCGGGTGAGCGAGAAGCAGGCCATCGGCCACTCGGGGAGGATCTGGCGCACGGCGCGCTCGCTCATCACGTAGCCCTGCGCCGGTAGGCAGAGCTCCGGGCGGTGGATGGAGATGCGCTGGCGCCCGGCAATGACCAGCGAGACGGTGAACTCCGAGCCGTCCTGGAGCGTGTAGGTGACCTTGCGGCTCTGCGTGTCGGCCGGGAGAATGTCGAGCTCGGCCCGGGAGACACGCGAGACCTCGCTGCCGCAGACCGGGCACACGCTCGGCCCCTCGGCATCGGCATCGTAGAGCTTCGACCAGAGGCACGCGCGGTTCTGGCAGAAGCGCGGGAAGCGCATCTGCGTCATCGTCGGCAGAGCAACAAAACGCGGCTGGAGGAAGGCATCGCTCTCGAAGGTCAGCGGCGGGACCAACCCGGCCACGTAGCGGATGGAGAGCAGCAGCGCCACCATCACCGCCAGCCCCGCCCAGCCCCCGCGCGTGAGCCCGGCCCAACGCACCCCCGGCGCGCTCGGCAACGGCTCGAGGTCGGCCGCTGGCTGCTCGCCGCGCGCCAGCCAATCAGTCAGCGCAAAGACCAGCCCGGCGTAGACGGGCGCGACGATGAAGAGGGCGTTGTCGTGCAAGACCATCCCCGCGCTTTGGCTGATTAGGTGGCAGGTGAGCGCGGTCAGCAGCAAGCGCAGGATGTTGCCTAGGAAGGCGATGGGCACGCTCGAGAGGAAGAGCACGGCCCGCCGCCGCGCGCTCGTCAGACGGAAGGCCCCGTAGGCCGCCGTGCCGACGAAGAGGGCCACGAGCGAGCGGATGCCGCTGCAAGGGTCGGCAACATCGAGCTGGAAGAAGGGTTGGCCCTTGGCCACGATGGCCGTGCCCACCTGCCGCACGCCAATGCCCAGGCCGTTGAGCAAACAGGTGGTCACGCTCACCGAGGCGCGGCGCAGCGGCACGGTCCAGTTGTCCAAAAAACCCACCGGGATAACGAAGAGGAGCAGCGCCAGGGGGAACCAGGTCTCCTTGAGCATTCGCCGCCCGTAGGTGGCCAGGGCAATCGCCCAGAGCAGAAGCACCGCCGCCATCTCGGAAAAGCGCGTCTGCCCGCCGCGCAGCCCCAGGAAGAGGAGCGCGCCCGCCGGTACCAAGAGCAGACACGCCAACCACGGCTCGCCGGGTCCGGCCGCCGCCACCAGGCGCTTGCGCCGCGCCCAAAGCAGCCCGCCCACCAAGAGCGGCACCAGCCACACATACTCCATGTGCTGGCTCGCGTCGTGCCAGTCGGTCATCAGCCCATCCCAAGCCGGCATCAGCCAGCCCCACGCCACCGCCAGCAACGCGCCCAAGAGCGCCACTTGGGCCCGAGGCCCCTTCAGCCAATCCATCATAAGCCCTGCTTCTCCTTCGCTTTCGGCGGCTGGGCAAAGAGGCGGAACTGCGCTCCGCCGCCCGTGCGCACCACGCCCGGCAGGACGCGCCGCCCAGCCTCCGCCGTCACGCTCTCCAGCCGCGCCTCGTTCACAATCAGAATATCCGCGTCATCGGCAAAGTCTTCGCCCTGGACCACCTGCCCGCGCTCGGTGCGCAGCAGCCAGAGCATCTGCGCGCAGGTCACGGTGTTTCCGCCCACAAAGCGCACGCGCACCGGCTTCTGGCGCGGGGCCTTGCGCGCCTGACGCAGCAGGTGCAGGCTCTCGCGTTGCTCCTCGCGCGTCAACCAGGTGCGGATGCGCCCATCAGGCTCCCAGCCCAGACCAAACCCCAGCGCCAGGATGGTCAGCCCGCCGAGGATATTGCGCGCCGTCGGCTGCTCCACCGCCGAGAGCGCCATCCCCAACACAATCGCCGAAAGCACCCCCGTGGCCACCCCAAAGCACCCCTTCACCCCAAAGCAGAGTGTCCCCAGCACAATCGGCGGGAAGAGGATGACGAAGAAGCGCGCCCACCGGCGGTCGCCCCGCCGCCAACACCAGAGCGCCAGCACGCTCCAGGCCACCACCCCAAAGCCCCCGCCGCAGAGCCACAGAAAGCGCCAGAGCGCCTCGAACCACGGGCTCTCGCCAAAGCCCAGCCCCTCGAAGTGCGGCAAGGTCGGCGAGCCCATCAGCCCGAACTGCGCCAGGATCGAACCCACCCCCACCGCCACCGCCAGCGCCAGGGCCATGTGCAACGTCTGCCAATAGAGGTAGAGCCGCCGCCACCCCGCGCCAATGGCAATCGCCGGCACAAAGGCAATCAGCAGCCACCAGGTGTTGCCGTCGAGCGACAGGAGCGTGGCCAGCAGCCCCCCAAAGGCCGCCGCCGAAAAGTAGCCCGGCCAGCGCGCATACGCCCGCGCCGCCAAGAGCATCCCCAGCAGCACGCTCGCCTCGAAAAGATAGGGCCCAAAGGTGACCCCGTGCCAGATGAGCCCCAGCGTCACCGCCGCAAAGGCCATCGCCCACAGCCCCCCATCCGGCGAGTAGTAGACCCCCTTGCTCTGCTGCGAACCCAGCGCAAAGAGGCTCACCAGTGCCAACGCCCCGAAGATGACCGGCACCACCCGGTAGCAACGGCTGGGGTAAGGCCCCGCCCCCCCCCCGAAGAAGCACGCCCTCCCCCCCCAGAGCACACGGAAGAGCCCCCGCCGAGCCAACACCCC
>CAMGJH010000117.1 GCA_946056345.1 uncultured Lentisphaeraceae bacterium
CGATGGAGGCGACCTTGGCCAACGGGATGGCGCGCGTCGAGGCCGGGCAGTGGTTGGTGGGCAAGGGGCAGCCTGTGGCCTTTGCCGGGGCGCGTTGCCGCAGCGAGACGCTGCGTGGCTTCCTAGCGCCGGACCGCGCGCGGCTGAGTCAGCTCACGGCGAGCGCGGCGCTCTACTGCGCCTCGGCCGAGCGGCCCTTCCTGACGCGCCTCGATTGCCCGATGCCCCTTTGGGTGGTCTCCGAGAAGGTCTTGGTGGCACCCGCGAGCGCCCGCACCGGGGCTGCGCTCCAGCGGTTGATCCCGATGAGCTTGCGTTTGGCGCTGTGCGTGACCACCTTTCGCGGGGCGTGGGTGGTGACGGCCACCCGCTCGCGCACCACGCGCGTGGTCTTGGCCGAGGGCGAGACGCTCACCGTGCGCCGGGAGGCAGTGGTGGCGTGGACGACCCGCGCGCCGACCGGCTTTGTCCCCAAGCTGCGTCTGCGCGACCTGCTGCTGCCCAACGCCCGCCCCAAGGCGATGATGGTCAGCTTCTACGGTCCGGGAAACCTGTGGATGGAAGGAGCCTAGGTTCGCGATGTTCGATGCCGCCCAGGTCCTGCGCCACAGCATCCAGCCCAATCGGCTGGAGAGCCTGCAGGCTTACGCTCCGGCCGAAGCGGCGGGGGCGCAGGCAGCCGAGCGCGGGGAGTTGATGGGCACGCAGTTTGTCGTGGAGAGCGACCCGCTGGCCGAGTTACAGGACTCGATGGAGGAGCTCTCCTTCCAGTTCGAGGAGAAGAGCGCCAAGAAGCTGGCCGAGCGTAAGTTGGGCGAAACGCGCAATGGCCGCTCGGCCTATGTCCAGGCCCTCGAGGGGTGGATGAAGACGCTGCCGGACCTGCCGAACCACGCGTTCCTCTCGCGGTTGTTGCGGCAACTGCGCGCGGCGATGGGCCAAGGGACGCTGCCGGACGTGCGCGGGCTGCTGCAGCAACTGGCCGACGGGTCTGGCGATCCCTCGCACCAGTTCGCGATGCTTGATGTGATCGAGCAGGCGTTGGGCGAGGGCGAAGGGGAGCTGCGAACGCTCCTCACCCAGGCGCGCGCCCACCTAATGGAGACGCAGGGCAAGGAGATCCGCGCGGGCATCAACCTGGCCCAGGAGGTCAACGCCCGCGCCACCTCGCCCGAGGAGATGCAGGGCTTGCGCGACCTCTATCGCGGCGAAGTGCTCGGCTTCTCCACCCCGCAGGCCTGCTTCCGCTCGATTATGCAATCGCGCGGCGCGGTGGGGTTGCAGGCCACCATTGACTTCCTGACAGCCGGCTGCGGCGTGGACCTGCAGAGTCCCAACCCCTCGCAGACACCCGAGGAGCTGCGGCGGATCCTCCTGGACTTGCAGTGCGTGCAGGTGCTCAAGACGGTCTTCGACCGGATGAACGGTCTGGAGGCGCGGATGTGGACGCAGTTCCACGAGCACACCCTCCTCTCCGGCGAGCAGATGACCGGGCGCGTGATGGAGTTTACCGAGCTCTCTTACGTCTCCAACAGCCACATTCAGGCCTTCATCGCGGCCTGTGGGCTGATGAAGTGGCTCGCGAAGATGGACTTCTGCCGCGAGATGGTGGCCGTCTTCCGGCAGCTCTCCTCGCGCCTCTTTGCCAGCGAGAACGACCGCATCCGCCTGGTCGATGCCGCGCAGGAGGAGTTGGACGAGTTGATTGCCCGCGAGGGCGAGGACGACGAGGAGGAGGCCAGCGCATGAGTGCCGCCCCGCATTGGTTGCAAGAGACGCTGCGCGCCTTTGGCGAGAGCCTGGGGCTTAAGACCTTTGCGCTCAACGCCGCTGGCGTGGCCGGGCTGGCTTTCGAGACGGGCATCACCCTGCGCTTGGAGTATGCCTACGAGGAGCTGACGGTGGCGCTCTCGATGCCGACGCGCGGTGAGGCGGAGAGCCTCAAGCGGCTGCTCGGCTACGCCCATCCCGCGCTCCAAGGGGCCTTCACGGTCCGCGCGGCGCTGGTGCAACAGCGCTCGGCGGCCTTGCTGGCCATCCGCCTGGCGGCCTCGGAGGTGACCCTGCCGGCGCTCAATGGCGCCTTCCAGACCCTCTGGCGCCTGATTGAAGACTTTCGCCATCGGGAGGCTGGATGAAGATTCGCCGCGCCACAGAGATGATACGCTTCGATACGGGCATTTCGATGGCCGAGTATGCCGATATGCCCGCCGGCGCGGAGGCCGGGGAGGGGCAGCGCTCGCTCTTGCCCGGCTCCACCACCGTCTCGCAAGCGCTCGCGAACATCTTCCCGGAAGGGCAGTCGGTGGGGGGCGAGATTATGAGCGCGCTCGTGGCCGGAAACTCGGCCTTCCTGCGCACGCCCGCCGGCTTCAAGGAGACCGCGCGGCGGACCTTGCGCGACCTGCGCGGGAAGAAGGGGGCTGCCGCCAAGCGGGCGGTGGCGGAATTGGAGGGGCTGATGGCCGATACGGAAGTCTTCGAGCACTATCGCGCCGCCCTGCTGGAGACTTGAGGAGAGGACGATGAGGCACTCGCTGTCTAACTTCACCACCCTGTTCCAACGGTTCGGCGACCTGGTGCTGGCCGGGCTGGTGGTCTTTATCATCGGTCTGCTGATTGTCCCCTTGCCAACGGCGATGGTGGACTTCCTGATCGCGGTCAACATCATGATCTCGACGGTGATGCTGATGCTCTCGCTCTACCTGCCGCGGGCGCTAGCCTTCTCCACCTTCCCCTCGATGCTGCTCTTCACCACCCTCTTCCGCCTGGCGCTTAACGTGACGACCACGCGCCTCATTCTCCTGAAGGCAGACGCGGGCGAGATCATCTACACCTTCGGCAACTTCGTGGTGGGTGGCAACTTCGTGGTGGGCGCGGTCATCTTCCTGATTATCACCATCGTGCAGTTCGTGGTGATTGCCAAGGGTGCCGAGCGCGTCTCGGAGGTGGGTGCGCGCTTCACCTTGGATGCAATGCCCGGCAAGCAGATGTCTATCGATGCGGATATGCGCGCCGGGGCCATCGACCAGGAGACCGCCAAGGCGCGGCGCAACGAGCTGGCCAAGGAGTCCCAGCTCTACGGCGCGATGGATGGCGCGATGAAGTTCGTCAAGGGCGACGCCATCGCGGGCCTCATTATGACTTCCATTAACATCATCGGCGGCATCTGCATCGGCGCGCTGATGAATGGCATGGAGGTGGGCAAGGCGGTCCAAAAGTACTCCATCCTGACGATTGGCGATGGGTTGGTCTCGCAGATTCCCGCGCTCTTGGTTTCGATTACCGCCGGCGTCATCGTCACGCGCGTGGGTGACGAGGCGAACAAGCCCCTGGGTCAGGACATTATCGACCAGTTCTTCGCCCAGCCCAAGGCCATCCTGCTGGGCGCGGTGATGCTCATCGGCATTGGCCTCATCCCCGGCTTCCCCAAGCTTCAGATCTTCTCGCTCGCCTTCCTGGTGGGCGTGGTGGGCTATACGCTGATGCGCAAGGCCAAGGCCGCCGCCGCCCTCGCCGCCAAGGCCGCCGACCCGCTCGCTGCCGCCGCCCCCTCCGAGGGCACCAAGCCGCGGCCGCCGAAGAAGGCAGGCGACGACTTTGCGATGGTCACGCCCCTGATGGTGGATATCGATGCCGAGATCCGCGGCGCGCTCACCTACGAGGAGCTCAACGAGCAGATTATGGCCATCCGCCGCGCGCTCTACCACGACCTGGGCGTTCCCTTCCCGGGCATCAACCTCAGCCTCAACACCGCGATGAAGAACGGCAAGTACCGTCTGCTCGTGAACGAAGTGCCGGTCTCCGAGGGCGTCCTGCGCAAGGGCTACGTCTTCGCGCTCGAAACCGCCGAGAACCTCACGGCCACCGGCATCGACTTCGAGAAGGGGAAGGCCTTCCTCTCCGGCTATGAGACCAACTGGGTCAAGGCCGAGGAGCGCCCCAAACTCGAGGAGAGCGGTATCCGGAGTCTGGACCTCAACGGGGTGCTGACCTACCACCTCTCCAGCGTCCTGCGGCGTTATGCGCACGAGTTCCTCTCCTTGCAGGAGACGCGGCTGCTCTTCGACCACATGGAGCGCGAGGCACCCGAACTGGTCCGCGAGGTCCAGCGCGTCCTCTCCTTGCAGAAGATTACCGACGTCCTTCAGCGCTTGGTCCAGGAAGGCATCTGCATTCGCGACCTCAAGCGCATTACCCAGACGCTCATCGAGTGGGGCCAGAAGGAGAAGGACACAGTGCTGCTGGTGGAATATGTGCGCTCGGCCCTCTCGCGCTACATCTCCTACAAGTTCTCCGGCGGGCAAAACATCATCGCTGCCTACCTCCTCGACCCCGCCCTGGAAGAGAAGATCCGCAAGTCCGTCCGCCAGACCTCCGGCGGCTCCTACCTGGCGATGGACCCGGCCACTGTGCGCGCCATCCTCGCCACCATCTCCCGCACCCTCGGCGACCTCTCGAAGATTCCGCAGAAGCCCGTCATCATCGTCTCGGTTGACATCCGCCGCTACCTGCGCAAGATGATTGAGAAGGATTACTATGAACTCCCGGTCTTGAGCTTCCAAGAGTTGAGCCAGGAGATCAACATCCAGCCTTTGGGGAGACTTAAACTATGAACTTCCTCCTAAAAATCGTCCAGGGTCCGAATGCCGGCGCGGAGGTGGCGCTGATTGAGGGGCTGTGCGTCAAGCTTGGCCGAGCGGATGCGTGCGACCTGGTCCTGGCCGACCCCACCCTCCCGGAGGTCGCCTGCGAACTCGACACGAGCGCAGAGCGCGTGATGCTCTTCCTGCCCGGCGGCGCGCAAGAACGCCTCGAGCCGCTGCACGTGCGCTTCTTTGGGGCCACGGCCCTGGCTGTTGGCCCGGCGGATGCGCCCTGGGGCGAACTGATCTGGCCCGCGCCGGCCGGCACCCCCGCCGCCGACACGCCTCCGCCGCAGCCGACGCCGGCGGCAGATACGGCCAAGCCTGCC
>CAMGJH010000118.1 GCA_946056345.1 uncultured Lentisphaeraceae bacterium
GGGGGCGAGCCCCCACCACGCCAAGGGGCGGGGTGGGCTCGGGGCGGATAAAACCGCCCCCGCGGGGGGCGGGGGCGTGAGGGAGGGGAAAGGGCGAGATTAGTCCTCGTCATCGATGATGAAGGAGGCGCTGGGGCGGAGGTTGCCGGCGGGTGTTCCTGCGGGGGCCTTGGCGGGGGGCGTGACGACGGGGGCGGCTTGCTGCTTGCGTTGTTCGCGGCGGCCTTTGGCGGCGGCGGCATCGTCGGCGAGGGATTGGCGGATTTCCTCGGCGCCTTGCGCGCGGGCGGCGGCGTTGTGCTTGGAGGTGTCGAAGGCGCGTTGGAGTTCGGCTTGGCGACCGCGCTCGGTTTCTTGGGCGGTGTTGACGGCGATGCCGAGGGCGACGGTGGCCTTTTGGATGGCGCGGAGGGACTTGATCTTGCCGGAATTAATGCCGTAGACGGCGACGTTCATCTCTAGGCCGGAGGGTTGGTGACGGAGTTTGTCGGCGAAGAGGGGGGAGTTGCCGGAGATTTGGATGGCGGAGAAGCTCTCTTGCTGGGTCTTGTGGTAGTCGCGCAAGAGGATGGTTTCCTTGTCGCCGTCGGTGCCGATGCGGGTTTGCATCAGTTGGTGGAGGGTTTTGGCGGAGGCGGCATCGGAATAGAGCGAGAAGACGACTTCGGTGGCGGCGGCGAGGGCGGCGCTTTCGCAGGCTTCGTCGTTCTCGTCGGCATCGTCGGCGACGGGGGTGCAGGCGATGCCGAGGAACCACATATTGCCTTCGTTATCGATGTATTGGCGCGGGCCGCACCAGGAGGCGAGGGCGCCTTTGGCGGCTTTGTTGGCGAGGTAGGCTTTGATGGAGCGCTTGCCGGGGGCGAAGGTGACGGACTCGCCTTTGAGGATTTCGGCGGCGGCGGTCTGCATTTCCATACTCCAAATGTAGACGACGGCGAGCTGGCAGGTGAAGCCGCCGTTGGCCTTGGGGGTGTAGGACTCGGCCTGTTGGAGGATGGTGCAGCCGTAGATGGGCATTTGCGCCACGCGGGAGATGGAGCTCTTCATCTCCTTGGTCACTTGCCCGCGGAGGGCTTCGGCCTTTTCTTGCAGGTCGTCGTAGCGCTTCTTGGCGGCCTCGAACTGCTGGCGGGCGGCGAGGTATTTCGCCTTGCGCTCCTCGGTGTACTTTTCGGCGAGGTTCTCGCGGTCGGCGCGGGTGAACCAGCTGGAGATGACGGCAAAGACTTCGCTGGCGGACATCCGGTCGCGCTCTTTGAGGGCCACCTGGGCTTCGGCGTTGAGGGCGGCGAGCTCTTCGCTGGCCAGGCGGACCTCGCGGGCGAGCTCGGCCTGCTCTTTTTCCAGCTGCTTGGCAATGGGGTTGCCCGGGACGTCGAGGATGCGCGTGGCGGACATCTGGCTCATGATGGTCTCGATGACGGAGGCCTTGGCTTTGAGGAGCAGCTCGCTCATCTTCTCGGAGCGCAGGTAGATGAAGTCAGCCGAGACGCGCGGATCCTTGACATCGAAGTCGAGCGACTCGATGGTGACGATTTGCGCCTTTTCTTCGTCGTAGCCGGTGAAGAGGTCTTCCTGATCATCAAACCACGCCTGGAGCATTTGCTTGGCGGTGGGGGCGGGCTCGGGGTCGCCCTCCTGGCTGGCCACGATGGCCTCGACGCCGGCGCCTTGGCCGAGCGGGGCCTGTGCCCAAATCTGCGAACTGGCACCCAACACTAAGAGGGCGGCTAAGGTCATTGCACGCTTCATCTTGTCATTCCTTTCGTGTAAAGCCAAGGGGCTTATTCTTCGGCCTGCGCGGCATCCATCTGCCGCGAGACGAGTTTGGCGACCATCGCCTGAATGCGCTCGTGCAAGGGCTGCTTCATCTGGGCGAAGGCGCGTTCGGCGCAAGCTTCTGCGCGGCGTTCGGCGGAGGGGAGGAAGGAGGCGGCCTTGCGCGGGTTGTTCATCATATCGATGAGCACTTCGCCGGAGGCGTTTTCCTGCACCCGGAAGCGGAGCGAAAGCTGCGTGCCGGGGCGGCCATCGGCGGGATGGCGGACGTTGTGGAAGGCGCCCGAGCAGTAGATGGTGAAGTGCGACTGGTAGGGATCGGCGGCGATTTTCAGGCCCATCGCGGTGAAGAAGTCGGAGAAGTGGGCGGCGAGGTCCGGCGTGGAGGCCTCGATGTAGAAGGCGGGGTCGCCGAGGAACTTCATATAGTTCGCGTAGTCTTCAAGCAGGGCCACGCGCGAGACCTTGGCCACCACCTCCACGCGCACGCCTCGGACCACCTCCCGCTCGGCCGTCACGCGATAACTCTCCACCATCCCGTCGGTGCCCGAGAAGAGCTTGCGGCGGAAGCCGCCTTCGCTGCTGGCCTTGTCGTAGCCCACCACCAGCGTGCCCAACACCTGCTCCACCGCGCCACGCAGGGCCTTCTGCAACGCCGTCTCGCGGTCCGCCGCCTCGCCCACGGCCACCACCACGCCCGCATCGCCCAGCTGCGCCTGGGCCTCGCGCAGGATAATCGCCTGGTCGGCCATCTCCTCGGTGGCCAGGCAAAGGATATAGTCGCGCCCGCCCACCGAGATCTGCCCCAACGTCCGAATGCCGCGCAGGAGGGCCTCGACCTTCGCCCGGTGGCGCGTCTTGAGCGAGGCGATGCGCGCGCGCTCGGTTTCGTCTCCGGCGGTGACAGTGGTGGTCTGCGCAGACCATTCGCGCGAGGCTGAGAAGGCTTCACCCTCCAAGCTGGCGGCCAGGCGGCGCTTAGCGTCCAACTCGGCTTGGGCGATGCGCGCCTCGGCCGAGGTCTGCGCGTTGCCGGCAATGGGCGCGGCGGCCAGACAGTAGAGCCCGTCTTCGGGCGTATCGCCAGAAGTGACGAGTGTGCCCTCTGCCACGGCCTGGCGGGCAATCTCCACCCACGCCTCGTTATCCAGGGCAGGCGCGTTTGCGCAGAGCCCTGCCACCGCCAAAAGAAGCCCAAAGAACCGTCTCATCTGTGCGCTCCTCTCACTCTCCGCGTGCTCGCGCTGCCGCCCGGCGGAGGATGAGGCTACTGCAAGCGCAGTTGCTCATCCATCGAGCCTTCGTAGGCGTTCTCCCACTCCGGCGGCACGGGCAGACCGTAGCCCACGGCATAGACCTTGTTGTTTTTGGGGAAGACGCGGCCATTCTTGCGCAGCGCCTTGACCATCGGCTTGGCATCGGCGCTGTTGGCCCAACGGTAGACCACGAGCGAGGAGGTGCCGTCGTTCTTCGGGACGGCTTCGGCCAGCGCCAAGGGGATGTCCACGCCCTCGTCGCTGACAAAGATGACGCACTGCTGGTTCTTGCCAAAGCCCTCCTCGTAGCCGACCTGCGCGGTCATCCGCTCGCCCGAGGCCGAGATGCCGGTAACGCGGCCGCCGACTGGATAGGCATTGCCGAGCTTGTTGGCCATCACGGCCAGGGCCTTCATCGCGGCATGGGTGATGGCCTGCTGCTCGTCCTTGTCGTCATACCCGGCCATCTTGCGCCCGGAGAAGGAGAGCACCACCTTGCGGGCGGTCCGCCCGCGGGCCTTTTCGGCGAACTTCACCTCGCGGGTCTTGGCCTCCTCGCAACTGAAGTCGCACTCCACCTCGTAGATGAGGATGGTGTCGTTGTAGCGGTCGACGCGCTCCTTGGAGACGGTCAGCTTGCCCGAGAGGATGAGGTCGATGGCCTTCACGTCGGTCGGCGCCTGAAGCTTAACCTGGTCATCAACATCGCTCAGCGCCTCGAAGAAGGTGACCCCGCTTCGGTTGTGGGCCGAGAAGACGGTGAAGCGCTTGAGCTTGGCCATCTCGGTCTGCAAGCGCGTGCTCAGGTTCGGGTCGATCGCGAGCGCCTCGCCGGTCTTCTTGTCCACCCCAGGCAAGACCTCGAAGGCCACGCCCAGCTGCAGCTTGCGGAAGTTGTCGACGCTGTAGTTGGACGGCATCTCAATCTCGTCCATCTCCTCGAGCTCCTCGCGCGAGTAGGTCCTCAACTTCGGATCCAGCTGCAATTCCGGCGTGGAACACCCGGCTGCCAAAATCAGCAACCCCAGCCCAACGATTGTTGCCCGTCGCATCATCTCACTGCTCCTTACAAGCCACCGCGCACGAAGCGCAGGTCGGGGCAAGCGCGCGGCTCCCCCGCCCCGGGCTTGGCTGCCTTATTCCACCAACGCATCGAGGCCCTTGCCCATCTGCTTGGCCTCGTAATCCTTCTCGAGCATCTGCAGCCAGAGCGTCGCCCCGGTCATTGCGTCGCCCAACTGCGCACTCAGCGCGCGGCTATCGTCGAAGAGGTGCTTGCTCTCCTTGACCATCTGCATGCCCTTGAGCGAGCGGAACTTGGGGTCGTCCTTAATCTGAGTCACCATCTTGGGCAGCTTCTCGCCCTCCTGCTTAATCTGCTCGATGAGGGGCTTGACGATGGTCTTGATCTTCTTGGCCTGGTCTTCCTGGGCCACCATCTGCTCATAGGCGGCGTAGGCGGCCTGCTCTTCGGGGGTCATCTTGGCCTTCAGGTCCTCGAGCTTCGCGCCGGCGGCCAGGTCGTTCTGCACGCCAATGTAGAGCTGGCGGCCATCTTGCGAGACGGCCATCTCGTCCACCCCCGTGACCACCTGCACGTAGAGCCCGGCCGACACGGCCGAGAAGGTGTTCACCACCGCGGCGAGATCCTCTTCGCCGAGGGTCGACTTATAGAGCACATCTTCCAGCGTCAGGGGCGTGCCCTTCTTCGCGGCGATTTGCGTGGCCGCCATCCGCTCCTGCTGCCAATCGGCCACCGGGTTGCCGCTGCTCGAGCAGCACCCACCAAGGGTCGCAAGCCCGGCCAAAGCCAACACCGCAATCATCAAACTCTGCTTCATCCTAACTCCTTCA
>CAMGJH010000119.1 GCA_946056345.1 uncultured Lentisphaeraceae bacterium
TTGTGTGCCTTTCTTTGTGCTCTTTGTGTTCTTTGTGGTTTCCCCCTGCGTAGCCATCCGCCTCGCGTGCCGCCTTGGCCCCCTGCGCAGCCTTTGCGTTTCTTTGCGTATCTTTTTGACATAGCTCCTTCGGACTTGTGCTTCCTTGTGGTTCCCTCTGCGTGGCGAGCCCGCGCAAGGGGCTTGCGTTCTGGGTGGGGTTGGCGTATACTGTGGGCACATAGTTCAAGTGGCGGCAGGGTGACTTGCCGGTTGCTTGGGCGCTATATGCGCGTTTAACGCGAAACTTCGTTCATCCGAAAACTACCACCTTTCGAGCCAGGACGAAGCTTCACGCGAAAGAACGTGCCGGGAACTGTTTCCCGGCGTGTCTTTTGGTGTGTTGTTCTCTGGCACGGCTGTGGTAGGCCTTCGGATGGGAACAACAGAGCCCGGAGGCACGCCTTTTTATGCCCGCAGCGCGTGGGAGTGAAACATTTGAAGAGGAGCTCAGGAGGGCGGCGAGGGAGGTCCTAACGCCGCTCTTGCTTGACCGTAGTTCCGGGAAACGGCTCTTGTGGGGGACGGCGGACTACGCTGGGCACGCGCCCGATGAGGAGATGAGCGAGGAGGCGATTGGCGGCCCGAACGAGGGGCTCATTCGCCCGCGCGTGTTGAAGGCGGCGGAGGTCCAGCGGGCGCGGGCGAGAGCGCGGGCGGAGGTCTTTACGCCGGCGTGGGTGTGCAATGCGCAGAACAACTTGATAGACGCGGCATGGTTTGGGCGCCCAGGGGTCTTTAACACGCAAGCGCCAGAGGCGCGGCAGTGGCAGACCACGCCAGGGGAGATTGTTTTTCCAGAGGGCAAGCGGTGGCGGCAGTATGTGCGTTTGCGGCGACTGGAGATTTGCTGCGGCGAGGCGCCCTATCTGACCTCGCGCTACGATGTGACCACCCAGGAGCCTATCCCGGTGCCCGACCGGATTGGGATGTTGGACCGCAAGTTGCGGGTCTGCGCCCAGGCGTGCCGGACGCGCCGGGCGTGGGTGTAGGCAGCGTTGGAGGCGGTGCAGGCGTGCTATGGCTTTGATTGGCAGGGGGACAATGTGCTGCTGGCGCGCAAAAATCTGCTCTTTGCCGTGATTGAGGCGCAACAGGTCTACTTCCCGGCCTTTGCTCCCTTGACACACGCGGAGTTGCTGCGCTTTGCCGAGGTGCTCTCGTGGAATATTTGGCAGATGGATGGACTGCGTGGCGTGGTGCCGGGGAGCTGCCACGAGGAGGTGGTGGCGGCCGACCTCTTTGGCGAAGGTTACGCCCAGACGCGATCCTGCGCCGGCTGCCAGAGTGGCGACATCCGCCAGCACAATGGCATTCCCTGCCTGGTTAAAGATTGGTTCGCGCGCGATGCGTATGCCCGCCCAACGCCCTTTTACAAGCTCTTCAAGGAGGCCTTTCGATGCCCGTAACTGCGCTGACTACGCCTTACGAGCGGCGATTGATTTACATCTGCCGCTTGGATACGCCTGACCACGAGGGGCTGCTCAAGATTGGCGACCACACGGTCGGCCGCCTGACCGATGGCCTCACGCCGGCCCAGGCGCAGGAGGCCTTCCCGCCGAATTGCGACGCGTTGCGCAGCTGCGCCCTGGCGCGCATTCGCGGTTGGTCCAACACCGCCGGGCTCTCGCCCACGCTGCTCCACGCCGAGCTGGCCATCAACAACCAGGGGCACACCTTCCGCGACCACGCCCTCCACCAGGTGCTCCGAAATAGCGGCATTCAGCGGTTTAATTTCGACTCCACCTGTGGCGCGCAGGAGTGGTTTAGGACGACCCTTGAGACGGCGTGCGCAGCCCTTGCCGCGCTGAAGGCCGGGCGAAACGTTTTGGGCGCGCACGAGGTGGTGGGTGAGCAGGAGGCGCTCTGGCAGATGCGCCCCAATCAGGCCGAGGCTGTCAAGATGACCTGCCAGCGCTTTGCCAAGCAGAGCTCCAAGCAGCCCGTGCTCTGGAATGCCAAGATGCGCTTTGGCAAGACGATTGCCGCCTTCTTCCTCATCAAGGAAAAGAGGTTCCAGCGGACGCTGCTGATTACCCACCGCCCGGCGGTCAAGCGCGGCTGGCAGTAGGATATGTGCCACGTCTTTGGGCCGAAGAGCCCTATGACCTTCTGCACTCGGGATACCGGGCTCCCGGCGGACCCCAAAGCGAGCTTCATCTACTTTGCCTCGCTCCAAGATATGCGCGGCTCGGAGGCCGTGGGGGGAAACTTCAGCAAGAACGAGGCGCTTTTTCAGACCCAGTGGGACTTGCTGATTATCGATGAGGCGCACGAGGGCACACAGACCGAGCTCGGCCACGAGGTTATCGACCGCCTGCGCCGCAAACATACGCTCTACCTCTCGGGCACGCCCTTCAATATCAGCGACCAGTTCTCGCCCGAGAATATCTACACCTGGGATTATGTGGATGAACAGCGCGCCAAGCGCGAGTGGGCCGAGCTCCACGGGTTGGACGACAACCCCTACGAAGCGCTCCCCCAGTTGATGATGTTCGTCTACGCCCTTAGCGACCACTTCAAGGGCTATGAGACCGAGACTCTCGAGGGCAAGTGCTTCAACTTCAAGGAGTTCTTCCGCACCTGGCGCGGCGACCCCGTGCTCGACGAAGGGTGGATGCCCGACTCCGCCCAGGTGGGCGACTTCGTCCACGTGCAGGATGTCCGCCGCTTCGTCGCCCTCTTGCGCGAGGAGCATGACGAAACGAACTACCCCTTCTCCACGCCAGCCTTCCGCCAGGCCTTGCGCCACACCTTCTGGAAGCTCCCCGGCGTGAACGCGGCCAGGGCCCTCCAGCGCCTCTTGCAGGAGGATCCCATCTTCCGCAACTTTAAGGTGGTCAATGTGGCTGGCGCAGGCGATGAGGAGGTGGGCGGCGACGAGGCCCTCGCCCATGTTCGGGCGGCCATCAAAGAGCACGACTACACCATCACCCTCTCCTGCGGCCGCCTGACCACCGGCGTGACCGTGCCTGAGTGGACCGGCGTCCTGCTGCTAGCCGGCGGCGAGAAGGTCTCTGCTGCGGCCTACTTGCAGACCCTCTTCCGCGTGCAGTCGCCCTACACCCACCCGCAGGCAGGGATGAAGCAGCGGTGCTATGCCTTCGACTTCGCCCCCGACCGCGTCCTCACGCTCGCTTCCACGATGGCCAAGACCTGTAACAAGCGCACCCCCGGCGACAACGGGGGCGGCGAGGAGCGTCTCGCCATTGCCACGCTCCTCAACTTCCTGCCCATCCTTGCGATGAACGGCGGGCGCGAAGTCCCCTACGCCGTCGATGACATCTTTACGGTCATTCGCCGCGCCTCTATCGAGCGCACCATCTACTCGGGCTTTGAGGATAGCTGCCTCTATAACCCCGAGATGCTCCGTGCCGACAAACTCAACGCCCAGGAGCTCAACACCCTAGGCCGGCTCGTTGGCCAAACGATGCGGGGCACAAAGCTCCAGGAGGTCTCGCTCGCCAATACCGAGCTCTCCAAGGAGGAACGCGAAAAGCAGAAGAAGCCGAAGACGCGCACCGCACGCACCCTCACGCCCGAAGAGGAGGAAGCGCTCGAGAAGCGTAAGGCCGAAAAATCCGCACGCGAGGCTGCCATCAACATCCTACGCACAGTCTCCATTCGCATGCCGCTACTCCTCTTCGGGGCGGAGATCGACACCCAAAACGGTCTCTCCCTCGAGGACTTCATCGAGCGCGTTGACGAGACCTCCTGGGCCGAGTTTATGCCCAAAGGCCTCACTAAAGATGCCTTCCGCCCCTACCTGAAATACTACGATGCCGAGACCTTCCGCCTGGCCGGCCTCCAAATCCAACGCCTAGCCCAGGCCGCCGACCACGAAGCCCCCACAGAGCGCGTCATCGCCATCGCCCGCATCTTCAGTTACTTTCGTAATCCCACCAAAGAAACCGTCCTCACCCCTTGGCGCGTGGTCAACAAACACCTCGCCCAGACTCTCGGCGGCTACACCTTCTTTGACGAAACCTTCCAGAACCCCCTCGACCTCCCCCGCCGCGTCGAGCGCCCGGAGTGCGACCTCTTCACCTCCCCCGGCCCCAAGCGCCTCCTGGAAATCAACTCCAAGTCCGGCCTCTACCCCCTCTATGCCGCCTACAGCCTCTTCCGCAGCCGCTTGGAGGCCGCCCGCCAAGCCGGGGAAGACCTCACCAGCCACGACGCGCAACAACGCCTCTGGCGCCAGGTTGTTGCCGAGAACCTCTTTGTCCTCTGCCAGACCCCGATGGCCCGGGCCATCACTCGCCGCACGCTCCTGGGTTACGCCCGCGACAGCGCCGGCAACCTCTTCCCCGCCAATCTCCTCCACATCCCGAACCTCGTCGCCACCCTGCGCGAAAGCGATGTCGCCCACCACCTCTTCGCCACCCACCTCAAGTTTCCTCCCACCTGGTCCCTTCCCGGAGCCACCCCCATGCACTTCAACGCCATCTTCGGCAATCCTCCCTATCAGGCCAATGACGGTTCTGGTGGGGGGAGCGCCACGCCTCTCTATAACCTCTTCTTCAATCTGGCCCTTGCCTGTAAGCCCGACTTCATCTCAATGATTATGCCCTCGCGCTGGTTCACCGCTGGCAAGGGCCTCGATGACTTCCGCGCCCAAATGCTTGCCGACCGCCACATTCGCATGCTCCACGACTTCCTCGACTCTGGCGCTTGCTTCCCGAATATTGAGATTAAGGGCGGTATTTGCTTTCTTCTGCGCGTAGCCTCTTGGCAAGGGAAAGCGCAAATCTTCACACACCAGGACACCAAGATTATTTGCTCTGAGCGCTTTCTGCAAG
>CAMGJH010000120.1 GCA_946056345.1 uncultured Lentisphaeraceae bacterium
CTTGGAGGTCGATGGGCGTACCCGCGAAGCCGAGACCCTGCGCGAAGAGTGCCGCCAGCGTTATGGCGAAGCGGCGTTGAAGCCTTGAGAGAAGGAGCCTGCAATGGCCAAGAACACCCCCGAAACGCCCCCCACCCCGATGACCTTCGAGGTCGCCACCGCGCGGCTCGATGAGCTGGTCGAGAAGATGGAGCGCGGCGAATTGCCCCTGGACGAGATGATCTCCGCCTTTGAGGAAGGCCGCAAACTGGTGGCCTTCTGCACTGCCAAGCTCACCGAGGTGCAGCAGCGCGTCGAGGTCATCAAGCAGCAAGAGGCCAATGGCACCCTGCTGCGCGAGCCCTTGGATGCCGGAACGGCGGGGCAGGTATGAGCGGCTTCCCCAATCTGCGGCTGCGCCGCGTGCGCAGGACGCCGGGCATCCGCGCGATCTTCGATCTTCCCTTCCCCGGCCCCGAGAAGTTCTGCTGGCCGATGTTCGTGGTGCCCGGGCACAACAAGCAGGAGCCCATTGCCTCGATGCCCGGGCAGTTCCGCTGGTCGGTCGACCGCTTGGCGCAAGCCGTCGAGCCGGTGGTGGCCCAGGGGGTTGGCTCGGTGCTTCTCTTTGGGCAGACCGATCGGCCGAAGGACAATGGCGGCTCGGGCGCGTGGGATGAGCGCGGGCCGGTGCAGGAGGCCGTGCGCGAGCTCAAGCGCCACTTCCCCGAGCTCACGGTGATGACCGATGTCTGCCTCTGCGCCTACACCCACCACGGTCACTGCGCCCCCTTGCGGCCCGATGGCGCGCTGGATAACGATGCCGGTTGCGCGTGCCTGGCGAAGGTGGCCCTCTCCCACGCGGCCGCCGGGGCCGATTGCGTGGCCCCCTCGGCAATGATGGATGGGCAGATTGCCGCTATCCGCGCGGCCTTGGCCGAGGAACACTTCGACGACACCCTCCTAATGGCCTACTCCACCAAGTTCGCCTCCGCCTGCTACGGTCCCTTCCGCGAGGCCGAGGGCAGCGCGCCGGGTCACGTGCCCGGGATGCCCGCCGACCGCAAGGGCTATCAGGCCTCCTACGCCAACGCGCGCAACGCCTGTCTGGAATCGATCCTCGACGAAACCGAGGGCGCCGATATCCTGATGGTCAAGCCGGCCCTCTTCTACCTCGATATGATCCGGCGCGTGCGCGAGCAGACCCTCCTCCCGGTGGCGGCCTACAACGTCAGCGGCGAATACGCAATGCTCATCGCCACCGCCGAGCGCGGCTGGGGGGACCTGGGCGATTTGGTGCGCGAGAGCACCATGGGCATCGTCCGCGCCGGGGCCGACCTCATCATCTCCTACTGGGCCTCGCGCTACAACGACTTCTTCCGCCGATGAAGCCCACCATTGAGGTCTTCGTGGACGCGATGCGCTACAGCCGGGGCTTCTCCCCGAGCTCGTGCAGCGCCTACCGCGCCGTCCTCTGCGCCCTGGCCGACTTCCTCGCCAAGCGTGGCCGCAGCGCCTGGGCGGAGGTCTCCGCCGCCGACTTGCGCGACTACCTCTCCGACCTCGACCGCCGCGCGTATGCCGCCACCACCCGCCGCCGCAACACCGCCATCCTGCGCACCTTCTTCGATTGGCTGCTCGATGAGGAGCTCATCCCCACCCTCCCCACCGAGAATATCCACGTGGGCGCGCAGCCCCGCCGCCTGCCCAACACCCTCGGCGAAGAGACGCTCAAGGAACTCATCGAGGTGGTCGACGGCACCGACTACCTCTCCCTGCGCGACCGCGCCGTCCTTGAAGTGCTCTACGACTGCGGTCTGCGCTGCGCCGAGCTGACCTCCCTCCAGCTCCACCACCTCGACTTCACCCACCGCCTCCTGCGCGTCCACGGCAAAGGCCGCAAGGAGCGCGTGGTCCCCTTCGGCGAAGCAGCCGACCGCGCCCTGAAGGCCTACCTCCCCGCGCGCACCGCTTTCGCCGAGAGCCTCCGCAAAGGCACCCTCGCGCGCGCCCTCGCCAAGCCCACCGCCCCCCTCTTCCTGGCCCCGCGCGGCGGCGCCCTCTCGCGCTCGACCGTCGCGACCAACGTCCACCGCCGCATCCACGCCTTTCTGCCGCCCGGGGCCCAAGCCACGCCGCACACCCTCCGCCACGCCTTCGCCACCCACCTCCTCGAACACGGTGCCCCGCTCCTGGACATCCGCGACCTCCTCGGCCACGCCTCCATCGCCACCACACAAATCTACACCCACGTGGACCAATCGCACCTGCGCAGCACCTTCGAGCGCTGCTTCCCCCGCACCTGACGCCCCGGGAGCCTCCCCTTGCCGCCCCTCACGCACCTGATCTTCCTCGCCCTCCTGGCCCTTGTACTCTTCACGCTGGGCTGCTGCCGGACGCGCGGCCGGGGCTGGCGCGGCCTCGGCCTGCCCTTTTTCTTTGCCCTCCTCTTCGCCGGACTCCTCCTCCACCAGGCCTGCTGGCAGTTGAGCGGCTTCGGCTCCCTCGGCTTCCAGAAGTTCCAGCGCCGCTACGACCTGCGCCCCACCACCCTCGAGCGCACGGCCAACCGCCGCGGCCGCCTCCTCGACCGCAATGGGCTCGTCCTCTCCCAGCCCAAGCCCGGCACGCGCTGGGGCCACGAAGCGCCCCTGGGCGAGGCCGGGCTCCACCCCATCGGCTACAGCTCGCGCGATTACGGCCTGGGCGGGCTCCTGCGCGTCTTCGATGCCCGCCTCTGCGGTCTGCCCCCGCCCGGGGAGAAGCTCGACCTGCTCCAACGCCGCGCCCCCGAGGACGTCACCCTCACCCTCGATAGCCGCCTCCAGCAGCTGGCCTATGAGGCGCTCGAAGGCCGCCCCGGGGCCGTGGTCATCCTCGACCCGCGCAATGGCGAAATCCTCGCCCTCGCCTCCGCCCCCGCCACCCGCGAAGAGCACCTCGGCGAAGCGATGCGCAGCCGCGCCAAGGCCCCCCTCCTCAACCGCGCCACCCACGGCCTCTATCCCCCCGGTTCGGTCTTCAAGCTCTTCACTGCGGCCCTCGCCCTCGACTGCGGCAAGGCCGGCTCCTACGCCTGCCCGCCCAAAGGCTGGGCCCCCGGCGCCTACACCAAACCGATTCGCGACACCCATCCGCGCCCGGCCGACGACCCCATGCTCGACCGCCGGACCGCCTTCGCCGAGAGCTCGAACATCTGGTTCGCCAAGGCCGCCGTGGCCTGCACTTGGCCGCGCTTCCAGGCCGCCGCCTATCGCGTGGGTTTGGCCAACTCCCTCCTCCTGGCCCGCTGCGGCGAGCGCACCCTCGCCACCGCCCCCGGCTCCCTCCCCGACCTCTCCGCCGCCCCCAACCGCGTGGCCTACCTCGGCTTCGGCCAGGGAAAACTCCTCCTCACCCCCCTGCACATCGCCGCCCTCACCGCCTCCATCGCCCGCGACGGCCTCCTCTTCCCGCCCCACCTCGAGCGGACCGCGCCCCCCGCCCCCAAGCGCCTCTGGAGCGCCCCCGTCGCCAACGAGGTCAAGGCCCTCATGCGCGCCTCGGTCACCTCGGGCACCTCCCGGGGCGCAGCCCTGCCCAAGGTCGCCGTCTGCGGCAAAACCGGCACCGCGGAAACCTCCGGCAAAGACCACGCCTGGTTCACCTGCTTCGCCCCGGCCGATAAGCCGCGCGTCGTGGTCACTGTCCTGGTTGAGCACGGCGGCTTTGGCGCGGCCACCGCGCTGCCCATCGCCAAACGCCTCCTGCGCGAAGCCCTCGAACGCAACAACTAAGGCGCGCGGCTCTCACCGCGCGCCCTGTCATCTGTCATCCGACAACTTAATGGCAACAGCCGCAACCGCAGCCGGCGCCGTGACTGTGCGCGCACGTGCCCTCGTGCGGGCAGGCTGAGCCCGAAGAGACCTTCGCCGAGAAGGTTGAAAAGCCCTTCTTCAGGTCGCTTCCGCCGCAGTCCGGGCAGGCCGTCGGGCGGTCGGAGAGGGTCCGCGCCAGAAACTCGAAGGCCTTGCCGCAGCTTTGGCAGGTGTAATCGTAGAGCGGCATCGTCCGACCCTCGCCTTACTTCGCCTCGGGCACCTTGGTGACCACGTGGTCAACCAGCCCGTAGGCCTGCGCCTCGGCCGCCGACATAAAGTTGTCGCGCTCGGTATCCTGGAAGACCTTTTCGATCGGCTGGCCGGAGTGCGAAGCCAAGATGCCGTTGAGCGTCTGCTTCATCCGCTGGATCTCGGCGGCCTGGATCTGGATGTCGGTGCACTGACCCTCCGCGCCGCCCAGCGGCTGGTGGATCATAATGCGGGCGTTCGGCAGGGCGTAGCGCTTGCCCTTCGCACCGGCGGCCAGGAGCACCGCGCCCATACTCGCCGCCTGGCCAATGCAGTAGGTGGCCACATCGCACGAAAGGAACTGCATCGTGTCGTAGATCGCCAACCCGGCCGTCACCACGCCCCCGGGCGAGTTGATGTAGAAGGAGATGTCCTTCTTGGGGTCCTGCGACTGCAAGAAGAGCAGCTGCGCCACCACGATGTTCGCGACATTGTCGTCAATCGGCCCGCCCAGGAAGATAATCCGGTCGAGCAACAACCGCGAATAGATGTCATACGACCGCTCGCCCCGCGCCGTCTGCTCGACCACAATCGGCACCAACATATTATCCTGAATATCCTTCATACGCTCTCTCCACTGGGATTGCTGACAAAAACGCGCGCGATTATACCACAACCCACCGCCCCGCGCTCGCGCCCGGGGCGGGTCGCTGCGCTCCCAGCTGACAGCCGACAGCCGACAAGTCCGTAGGAGCTATGTCATCGCGGACAGCGCGCGTGCCGCG
>CAMGJH010000121.1 GCA_946056345.1 uncultured Lentisphaeraceae bacterium
GCGCGGATGGTCGGTGAAGGCGCCGTAGACGGTGGCGAGGAGGCCGTCCCAGTAATCCATCAGCCGGTCGGGGCAGGCGCCGTAGCGGCAGAGGCTGTAGTTGCGCAGCCAGTCGCGGAGGTCGATCTCGGTGTCGCGCCAGGCGGCATCGGCGATGAGTTCGTAAATAACCTCGTTATTCTCGATGCCCTCGGGGGCGGTGCCGTAGCCCCAGAGGTTGCCGCGGTTGGTCGAGGCGAGCGCCGGGAGGTGACCATTGGCGTAGAAGGCCAGGACGCCGGTCTGCGCGCACTTGCCGCCCATATTCGGGATGGTGCTCCAAATCCACGGGCGGCCGCCAAAACCGCGGTGGACCTCCCAGTTCGGTCCGTTGCGCCAGAAGTGTTCGTTGTAGTCCACGGCCATATCGAGGATGAGGGTCTGCTCGGGCGCAATGGCCGAGAGGAGGGCGGCAAAGCGCTCCGCGCTCCAAATCTCGCGCTGGTAGCCGAGCATCCACCCTTGCAGCACCCAGACGGCCCGGGGATTCGCGTCGAGAATGGCCCCGCCGACGCTCTCGCCGCAACGGCGCAGGTGCGCGGCAATCTCCGCCTCGCCTTGCCACGGGAGGCTCATCTCGTTGAAGGAGTCGGCCAGGTAGTAGGTGCAGCGGCCGAACTCCGCCTCCCAGGCCTCGACAAAGGCCCGGCCAAACTGGCGGAAGTGCGGATTCTCGGGCGAGAGGAACCAACTGTGAAAGCCCGACCACTCGGTCCGGTGCAGTTTCGCTTCGGGGTAGACGCGCCCCAAGGCCTCGGGGACGAAGCCGGCGAAGGCCGGCACAATCGGCGTCATCCCCAACTGCGCCATCCGGTCCATCACCGCGTGCTGCAAGCGCACGGAGCGCTCGCGCCACGCCCGGCCCAATGGCGCATCCGGCCGCGCACTCAAGTTGCCCATCCGGAACCACGGCAGGTGCGCCGGACCAGGGAAGGTCGCCTCAATCTCCGAGTCCGTTAGCCCCGCCGCGCGCCAGACCCGCTCGGCAATCGCCTCGTTCGCCATCAGCACGAGGGCCATATCGAAGCCGTGAAGAGCCATCCAGTCAAGCTCCTGCATCCAGCGCGCCTCGTCCCAGAAGGCCAACGTGTAGCCAAAGGTGACCACATTGAGGTATTGCACGTGGCGGTAGGGCGAGCGCACGACGAAGTCCGGCCCCGGGGCGAAGGCACGCTGGGCATCGAAACGCGAGCCGCTCCACGAGCAAATCCCCGCGCCTTTGCGTAACGTGTTGGCGTAGAATCCCTTGCAGAGCGCCACGGCCGATGAACCGCGCAGGCAGCGGCCATTCTCGGTGACCTCGCAAATCGGGAGACCCTCCTCCGCTTCGCGCGCGTGCAGGGTCAGACTCTTCGCCACCTCCGCCCCGGCAAAGCGCGCAATCACCCCGCGTGCCGCCTCCACCCACGGCGGCTCCTGCGCGTAGAGCCGGAGCGCGGTCAACGCCAGCCCTGCCAAAAGCGCCCTTCCCAACGCGCGGGCGGACTCTTGATAAGCGTTCAAGGGACGAGCGAGCAAAGCCATAACAGCGAACCTCCGGGTAAATAATGGCCCATTATGGCGTGCCCCACACGCAAAGTCAAGTCCGCTACCGGGTAAACGAGAAACGCGCCCGGGAGCGGGCGCGTTTCCAGTGAATGACTGCGTCGGGCGCAGTTAGCGGCAGCAGAAGTAGAGCACACCCGCCACAACGGCCGAGCCGATCACGCCAGAGACATTCGGGCCCATCGCGTGCATCAGCAGGAAGTTCGTGGGGTCGCACTCCAAGCCCACCTTGTTGGCCACGCGCGCGGCCATCGGCACGGCTGAGACGCCGGCAGCGCCAATCAAGGGGTTGATCTTGTCCTTGCGCCAAATGAGGTTCATCAGCTTGGCCATCCACACGCCACCGGCCGTGCCCACCGAGAAGGCGACCACGCCGAGGATGAGAATGCCAATCGTCTCCATATTGAGGAACTTCTCGGCGGCGAGCTTGGAGCCCACGGAGAGACCGAGGAGGATGGTGACGATGTTGCAGAGGCTGTTGGCCATCGTGTCGGAGATACGGTCGACCACGCCGCACTCCTTGGCCAGGTTGCCGAGCATCAACGCGCCGATGAGGGGGGCGGCCGAGGGCAGCAGAGCGGCGCAGAGCAGGAGCACGCAGATCGGGAAGAGAACCTTCTCGTTCTTGGTGACGGTGCGCAGCTGCTTCATCTTGATGAGGCGCTCCTCCTTGGTGGTGAGGAACTTCATAATCGGCGGCTGAATCACCGGCACGAGGGCCATATAGGAATAGGCAGCCACGGCAATGGCGCCCAAGAGGTCGGGCGAGAGCTTGGTGGTCAGCCAGATGGCGGTCGGGCCGTCCGCGCCGCCGATGATGCCGATGGAAGCGGCGTCGGTGACGAAGAAGTTAATCCAGGGGGTGAAGATGGTGAGGGCGAGCGCGCCGAGCAAGGCGGTAAAGATGCCCAACTGCGCGGCGGCACCGAGCAGGGCCATGCGCGGATTGGCAATCAAGGGACCGAAGTCGGTCATCGAACCCACGCCCATGAAGATGAGAATCGGGAAGAGACCCGAGCTAATGCCCATCTCGAAGGTGTAGTAGAGGAAGCCACCGGGCTCAACGAGGTTGCCCGCCTGGTCGAGAATCGGCGCAGCGGTCACCCCGGCGAAAGGAATGTTCGCCAGAAGGCCGCCAAAGCCAATAGGCAGGAGCAGCAACGGCTCAAAGCCCTTGACGATGGCCAGGTAAATCAGGAAGAGGCAGACGATCATCATAATCAGCTGACTCAACCCGAAGGGCAGAGCCGTCTTGGCGTGACCGGTGGGCAGAGCCGCCGGCTTTTCGGCCGAGACGTGCGGCTCTTCCTTGGCGGTAAAGCCTTTGAGGCCAGTGTTATCCCACATCGAGACGATGCGCTGGGCCATCATCGCCGCGTCGCCCACCTGGTGCGAGTGGATGACGCCGGTGACGGTAGGCAGGTCAATCTGCTTGCCCACGAGGTCGGGGAAGAGCAGCTTGCCGTTGGCATCGTAGTTGTGGGCCTTGTAATCCTCGGCGGGAATGCCGTTGGCGGCGGCAATCTCGTCGGTGGTCATATAGCCCTTGGTGACGTGGATGTAGGAGCCGTGCAGACGGGTGTTGGACTCGTTGGTGGTGTCCTCCACCGCCGCGTCGTTGGCCTTGAGGAGTTCGCGGCGCTGCTTGACCAACTCGACAATCGAGCTGATGGCAGGCGCTTCGGTGGCCGGCGCGGGTGCCGCCGGGGCGGGCTCCTGCGCCATCGCGCAGAGCCCGGCCAGACAGGCAAAGCCGGCTGCAAGGAGATGTTTCATCGACATAACGTGCTTCCTCTCCGGGATTAGAGGGTGGCGAGGACGTCGCCGGCATTCACCTTGTCGCCATTGCCCACATTGATGGAGGCGACCACGCCATCCTGCGGCGCCTTGATGGGCATTTCCATCTTCATCGCTTCCATCACGAGAATCTCGTCATCCTTCTTGACGGCGGTGCCGGGCTGGGCGGTGATACGCAGAATCAGGCCCGGCAGGGGCGCGGCGATGGTGACGTTGCCCGCGCTGGCGGGGGCGGCCCCGGCGGCGGGGGCGGCGATGCCGTCGGCCACAGCGTAATCATAGGGCTTGCCGTTGACGATGGCCTTGCCATCCTTGAGCTCAATGCCATAGACCTTGCCATTGACCGTGACGGTGCAGGCGCCGGAGGCGGCCTTGGCCTTGGGCTTCTCGTTCAGGCGGATGCCCAAGGGCGCGTTGGCCGGGTCCTTGAGGTAAGCAATGCCCTTCTCGAGGCAGGAGGCGGCGATGAAGACATTCTCGTCGTTAATCGGCAGCCCGGCCTCGGTGAGCATCGCCTCGGCGGCCTTGCGACCCTTCTTGGGGTCGGCGTCGTTAATCTGCAACACGGTCTTGGTGGTGGGCTCGAGGCCGAGCTGCTCGGCGGCGATCTTGACGACCTCGGGATCGGGCGCGACGGGGGTCTTGCCGAAGTAACCCAGGACCATCTTGCCGTAGCCGGGGGCAATCTTCTTCCACTTGCCGAACATCACGTTGTTAAAGGCCTGCTGGAAGTAGAACTGCGAGACGGGGGTCACAGAGGTGCCGAAGCCACCGCAGCGGACCGAGTCGTACATCTCGTCGATCATCTGGTCGTACTTATCCATCAGCCCGTTGTCGCGGAGCATCTGGGTGTTGGCGGTGAGAGCACCGCCGGGCATGGGCGACCAGATGATGACGGGGTTGGAGTTCATCGCCTCGGGCGGGAGGAAGTAATCCTTCATCGCTTCCTTGAAGGCATCCTCGGCCGCGCGAATCTTCTCGATGTCGATGTCCAGGTCGAACTCCGAGCCGCGCAAGGCGTGCCACATCGTGATGATGTCAGGCTGGCAGGTGCCGCCGGAGACCGGGGCCATCGAGAGGTCGATACCATCGGCGCCGCCCTCGAGGGCCGCGAGGTAGCAGGTGAGGCCGTTGCCGGCTGTCTCGTGCGAGTGGAACTGGATGTGAGTGCCGGCGGGCATGAGCTTGCGGGCGCGCTTGATTGTCTCGTAGACGGTGCGCGGGGCGGAGGTGCCGGAAGCGTCCTTGAAGCAGACGCGGTCGAAGGGAATCTCGGCCTTGAGGATTTGCTTGATACGCTCGGCGTAGAAGTCGGGCGTATGAGCGCCCTTGTTGTCCACACCGGGGGGCAGACCCATCATCGTGACAACCACTTCGTGCT
>CAMGJH010000122.1 GCA_946056345.1 uncultured Lentisphaeraceae bacterium
GAGACGAGGATGACACTGCCCTGGACATCAAGCACCGAGCGGTTCATCGCCCCGTGCTCATCCTCAAAGATACGCAGCTTGAGGAGCTTGGCGCAGAGCTTCTCGGCCTGCGCCTGGGTGTCGCCGGGGGCCACGCCGCAGAGGACCAGCAGGCCCGGCCCCTGGAAGGCGGAAATGGTTTCTCCATCAACGGTGACGGAGGCCTCGGTGACACGTTGGACGAGCAATCTCATAGCTTCTCCTGGCAACTTTGGAGGGCGTGGCGGAAGTTCATCGGGGCCACGCGCAGGCTGTTGTAGCGGATGATGAGCACCCCGCCGCGGCGCGTCACCTCCGGAGGCGTCTGGCGGTCGAGCGCGGTGATAGCGGCGAGCGCCTCGGGTTCGGAGAGACCCTCGGGCAGCGGCAGTTCCACGGTGCGCCAATCCTCCTGACGGCAGCCGCTCGCAAGGGCAGCCAGCAGAAGGCAGAGCAGTGGGAGGCGGCGCATAGGGGCGTTCACGGCGCGTCAGCGATTCAGGCGGATGCCCCGGCGGCGATAGGTCGGCTCGTCGAGGTCCTGACCGTGATAGATGGTGTGCTCCACATCGTTGAAGCGGTCCTTGACCACGCCCAGTTGCGGCGTGGAGCGGGCGGTCTTGCGCTTGGAGGCCTTTTTGCCGCCCTCGGAGAGGAGCACCTCGGGCTTCTCGGCAATGTCCGCGCCCGGCAGCGAGAAGGCAATGACCACCACCGAGAGCGCGCCCTCGGCCGGGGCCAAACGCGATGTGCCCAGGAGCACCTCCCGCGCCTCGCGGCAGTGCTCGCGCACGCCCTCCATCAGGGTCCCCAGTTCGCACAGGCGCAGGTCATCCCCCGCCAGGACCCCCACCAGCACTTGGGTGGCGTTGGCCAGGCGGTCGACCCCCTCCGGGCGGAAGCGCGGACTGGAGAGGAGCGCTTGCAAGGCCACCTCGGCCCGGTCTGCGCCCGAGCAAGTGATGTCGGCGAAGGTGCACGGCAGTCCGCTCCCGGAGCTGCCCGAGAGCAGCCGGAGGAAGCGCTCGATGTCAAAGGCGATGAAGGCCGGGTGGGCCAGGAGCGATCCAAAGAGCGTGATGCCCGCGGCCAGACGCTGCGCCACCGCGCGGAAGGCTTCGTCTGCCGGACGCGAGAGCTGCGCCTCGGAGAGGAGCGAATCGAGCGGGACGCGCGCAAAGGCATCCGAGGCCGAGGCGATGGCGTTGAGCATGACGGTGGCGCACTGCCGGCGGTCGGCTCCCTCGAAGGCGAAGGGCTCGGTGGCAAAGGTCATCGTGGCCACGCCCTGATTGCGCAGCATCTCCAACAGGCAAGGCACGGCCCCGGAGGTGCCCCCGCCGCAACAGGTGAGCACGATGGCCAGGCGCGGCGTGCCAATCTGCGAGAGCACCAGGGCCGCATCGTCGCGCAAGGCACCGGAGCCGAGCGAGCGGTCTCCGCCCGTGCCACGCCCGGCCAGGCGCTTGGCGCCGAAGATGGTCGCCGAGAGCCCGGCGGCGGGCGTTAGCGTCTGCAGCACGGCATCGTCGGTATCCAAGATGAGGGTGCGCATCGGCGCGGGGGCATCTTCGGCAATCTGCCGGGCGATGGTGGCGGCCGCCCCGCCCACAGCGATAAAGAGGAGGTCTTCGACTTTCATCTCTTAGCCTCGCAAGAAGGACTTGAAGCGCGCGAAGAGCGACTGGCTTGGCGCGGCCTGCGCCAGGAGCATCTGCCGCCACTTGAGCAGCCCGAGCACCGTGGCCTGACGGTAGGGCGCGTTGGTCATCTCCTTGGGCAGCTGCGCGAAGCCCGAGGGCACGCCTAGGACGCACGGCAGCGAGAAGATGGCCGAGACGCGCTCGGTAATCAGCGGCAACCCCGCCGTGCCGCCGGTGAGCACCACCTGATGGACGTGCGGCAACACGCCCCGCTCGACGAGCTGGTTGCGCACAATGCTCAGTGTTTCATCCACCCGTTCGGTCAGCACCGTCTGGATGGCGTGGACGGAGAAGGAGCGGTTGGCGGTGGCGAACTTGGTGGCCACGGCGTAGCGTTCGTGGGCGATGTCGGGCTGGATCATCGCCGCGCCGCGCTCGAGCTTCATCTCCTCGGCTTGGGCTTGGGAGACGTTGAAGGCCAGGGCGAGGTCGTTGGTCAGGTGGAAGCCACCCACGCCCAGGGTGACGGCTGCGGCCACCACGCCATTGCAGAAGGCGATGACATCCACCGTGCCGGCCCCGAAGTCAATGACAATTGTGCCGCTCTCGCGGGCCTTGCGGTCGAGCACGGCCATTGCGGCGGCCAGGGCCGAGAAGGTGAGGTCTGCCACGCGCATCCCGGCACGCTGGACGGCGGCATAGACGGCCTCGACGGCGGCGCTGGGCGCGGTCAGCTCCAGCACGTTGGCCACCAAGTCCGTGCCGCTCATCCCGATGGGGTTATTGACCGGCTGGCCGTTGACTTCGTAGCGCTGCTGGAAGCGCTGGAGGACGCGCTCGGCGGCATCGGGCGACTCGAGTGACCCGGCGTTTTGCTCGGCATCCTCCACGTCGGCGCGCTCAATGGGGTGGCCGGCCAGGAGGGATTTGCGCCCGGTGCGCGCGATGTCCTTGATGGCGCCGGCCGAGAAGCTGACGCTCACATCGTAGAGCTCGATATGGTAGCGCTCCTTCATCTCGCGCCCGAGGTTGCGAATACTCTTGCTCACCTCATCCAGGTCGCGAATGACGCCCTTCTTCACGCCGGTGGTCTGCGCCTCCAGGCAGGAGTCCACCGCCAAGTTGCCATCGGCATACTCTCCGGCCACGAGGCGCGTGGTCTGCGTTCCGATGTCCAGGGCTCCAAGGTAGGTCTTCATCGGCAATTCCTTTAATCCGAGACGGCGATACGGCCTTCGGCCATCGCGTTGAAGTGGCGTTTGCCGCTGAGGAGCGGGTCGCGCAAGAGTTTGGCCAGCTGCTCGAGGCGCTTGAGCATCCCATCCGAGAAGCCGGTCTCGTCGCTCATCCCATCCCACGCGATCTCGATCTTACGCCCATCGTAGAGCGAGAGGAGCAGCCCGTCATCGGGGTGCGAGCCCAGGAGGGTGATGCGCCGGATACGGCTGGGCAGCCGATAGGCCGGCTCGGCGGTGGCGCCAATGAGGTGGAGCATACACTTGAGGTTCTCCTGCAAGCGCATCCCGGGCTCAATCTCCTCGGGCAGGTCGAAGCCACTAATCTCCGGATAGCCTTCGCGCGAGTTGGGATAGGTGAAGAAGATCCCCTCCTCGTCCACCGCTAGAGGCAGCTGACCGTTGGCCAGGCGCGCAATCGGCGTGCGCTCTTCCACCCACACCTCCAGGCCCTTGCCCGGCTCGTAGGTCATCTGCACCTGCTTAATCAGCGGCATCTGCGTCTGTAACCGCCGAACGATGTCCGACTTCACCAACGCAAAGCCGTTGACTGGCTTGGTGAGCCCAAAGAGGTCCAGCAGATACTCCCGCGAGAGCACCGAGTTGCCGTGCACCACAATCTCGCGCGGGTGGATCGTGAAGGCCGCATTCTGCCGGTAGTAGTGCGCCTTGAAGAAGAAAAAGCCCCACCCCAGGCAGAACACTAGGCCGATATAGAAGCCATAACGCCCCAGGAAGGGCACCGTTGCCGCCAGCAGCCGCTCCAGACGCTCGCGCGCCGGCGAAACCTTCTTGCGTCGGCCCTTGGTCGACGCCGGCAACACGGTTCCCAGTCCCAGCTTATCGTCCATACCTTTCCAGCCTCAATCGCACTGCGCTCCCTCGATTAACTCCGCGCACAGCTGCGCAAAGGGCTTCCCCGCCCGCGCCGCTGCATCGGGCAACAGACTCGTGGCCGTGCACCCCGGTGCGGTGTTAATCTCCAGAATGTACGCTTCGCCCTCGGGCGTGACGCGGAAGTCAATCCGCACCGCCCCCCGGCACGACGTGGCCGCATACGCCGCCTCGGCCAAACGCTGCACCTTCTCCGTCAGCGCATCCTCCGGCGGATAGACGTGCTTGGAGACGCCGGCAGCATACTTCGCGTGGAAGTCGTACCACCCATTCGGCGCCTGAATCTCCAAGACCGGCAGCGCCTGGCCATTGACCACCCCCACCGCCCACTCGCGCCCGGGAATGTAGACTTCCGCTAACGCCTCCCCCTGCGCATCCTGCGCGCAAGCCAGGCGAATCGCCTCGGCCCACTGTCCGGGCTCAGTCACCTTCGAGAGGCCGACGCTCGACCCATCGCGCGGCGGCTTGACCACCGCCGGCAACGGCAACGGACACGGCAACTCCGCCTCTGCCGCCGTCAAAACGTACCCCTTCGGCACCGCCAGCCCCGCCTTCGCCAGGACCGCCTTCGTGGCCACCTTATCCATACACAGCGCGCTTGTGCGCGCGCCCGGGCCGGTGTAAGGCAGCTTGAGCGCATCCAAGGCCGCCTGAATGCCGCCCCCTTCGCCATAGCCGCCGTGCAAAGCAATGAAGACCGCCTCGACATCGCGCGGCACTTCATCGACGCTATCCTTTGTCAGCTGCGCCTCGACCACGTCATACCCCGCCTCCCGGAGCGCTGCGGAAACCGCCGCCCCCGACTTCAGGGAAATCTCTGCCTCATGGGACGTTCCTCCCATAACCACTGCAACTCGTCGCTTCATTGCACAATCCTTGCCATCAAACGCCCGCCATCATATCACAATCCCGCGTCTCGTGCCGCATAGAGT